>CALVIF010000053.1 GCA_944329395.1 uncultured Bacilli bacterium
ATTGAATATAAATAACATTCTGTTTGTTTATTTGTTTTATTTTTTATTACTTTACGATAACCATTTAGTTGAGAAAAATAGTTTTCATCATTGATTTCTTTTAATTTGTAGTCGATAATAATCATTTTATCAGGTGTTTCTATTAATAAATCGATAATACCATGAGAAGAAACATTATTTTCTAAATATGTAAATTCATATTCTTTATACATTTTATTATAAAGGTTTTCTTTGATTAAAGGATTTTGTAAGAACATTTTTATTTTTTCTATTAACCATGATGGTAATGGAATGTTACTAAAATTTGGATTAGAAAAGTCTAATTGTTCTAAAACTTCATGAACTTTAGTACCAAAATCCATTAATTCTTGTTCTTCTTTAGTAATTAGATGAAGTGTATCTTTGGAGTAATGACTTTCTTCGATATATTCTTCTTTTATTTCTTGCTCAATTACATTAAGATTATCATCTATTCTTAATGATTCTTCTTTTGATGTTGATTCTATACTTTGGTAAGCTCTTGATACTTTAATATCTGTTTTTATTTCGAATGGTAAGAGAACTGAATAAATACTTTTTACAATAGATAAGAAACTATTATATTTATTTCTTTCATAGATAGGTACTATGTCAAAAACTTCTTCTTGTTCTTCTTGTTCTGGCATAACAATTATCATCTTTTCTTTAGCACGAGTTACAGCGACATATAAAAGTCTTATTTTTTCAGAAATTTCTTCTTTTTTAGTAGTAACTTTTAGAAGCGTTTTTAAAATAGTATCTTTGTAATAGCCATCTACTTTTTGAAGAACTAGTCCATATTTATTGTCATAGATAATTCTTTCTTTTAATTCTAAAGTATTAAACTTACTTGAGAAACCAGCAAAGTAACAAATTGGAAACTCTAAGCCTTTTGATTTATGAATAGTCATTATTTTACAAGAATTAGAACTACTTGTATTAATTGAGAATTTCAAATCATAATCAGATGAAAATATTTCATCTAGGTAATCGGCAAAATCATAGATGGTATTACCACTTTCTTCAAAGTTTTTTACAAGGTTATAAAAATATTCTGCACGTACTCTAAATGATTTTACATTACCGATGGTAATTAGTTTTTCATCGTAATTAAATTCTTCTAGAAGATAATTAAAATATTGTGAAGCACTCATTAAATCGATATATTCTAATACTTCTAGACATTTTTTATAAAGAGGTGTTTCTTTATAAGTATTATTTACTAGATACTCATATATTTCTTCATCTGATATTTTAAAAAGAAAACTGCGAGATACAGACATGAAACTATATTTGAATGTTTCTGAATAATCATTTGATTTAATACAAATAAGTAATTTTAAAAGATTTTTTATAACTAAAATATCTTGATCTTTACGAAGAGCTTGATCTTTTAAGATAGTTAGAGGAATATGCAAGTATTCAAAAATTCTTTTATATAAATCAAAGTTTGTACTTTTATCTAATAAAATAACAAAGTCTTTATATTCTATATTACGAAGAAGACCATTATCTTTATCAAAAACTTGGAATTTTGAATTTATTTTGTTGATAATATCTTGACCAATAATAAAGGCTTCTTGCTCATCTTTAGTAAATGGTTTTGGTACTTCTTTATAAGTTAAGACAGATAAATTGTAATCTTGGGTTGTATAGCCTTGTTCTAAATAAGTATTATTACCAAAGACCATTCTGTGTGACGCTTTATAGTCTGCTCCACCTATTTCATCGTCCATGATTAAATCAAACAATATATTTATATTGTCAAGCACTTCTTTTCTTGAACGAAAGTTTTTGACTAGATCAATTTTTATACCAGCATCAGTATCTCGATAAGTATCATATTTATTTTTAAAAATATATGGATTAGCATTTCTAAAGCGATAAATTGATTGTTTAATGTCTCCTACCATATAAACATTATTTTTAGAAATTAAAGAAATAAACATCTCTTGTGTATCGGAAGTGTCTTGATATTCATCAACTAATATTTCGTTAAATGAATTTGTTAGTTCTTCTCTTACATCTTTAAAGTCTGTAACTACTTTAATCGCAAGACGGGCAATATCATTAAAATTATATATTTCATTTTCTTGTTTATATAAAGTTAATTGTTTATCGAGATCTTTAATGATATCAATTATTACTTTAACATTTGATTTTGTTGAGAGGATTTCTTCTTTCATTTCTTCTTCAGTTTGATAGATTAAAAGAGATTTTAATTCTTTTATTTGAGCAGAAATTGTCTCTTTTATTTTTTTACCTTCTTCAGGAGAGGCTTTTGGTACTGGCTTTAAAGATCTAAAATCAAGGGATGAAGCTATTTCTTCATATGAGGATGCATGTAATAGTTTAGATAATTGATCTTCTATGGCACTTACATAATCACCATCAAAATAATCATTTAAATCTGTAATTAGATTAGAAATATTTTTACGATAAGAATTAATTAGATCTAGATATTCTTTTATAAATTTAGAAATATTTTCTTCTGTAAAATATGATGACATATACTCTTCTAAGTATTTTTCTTTATTATATTTTAATTCTATTTTTTTATAAGTAGATAGAATATATTTTTTTAAGTCTTTATCATCTTTTAAACAAAAATCTTGAATTAACTTTGTAAAATCTTCTTTAGGAGATAAATAATATTTATCCATAATATCGTCTAATATTTTATTCTTTTTAATATCAATAATTACTTCATCAGTAATTTTTATATTGCTTGTTATGTTTAGTCTTGTATGATATTTTTTTACAATAGATAGTGAGAAAGAATCGAATGTTGTGATATATGCTCCATCAATTAGAGTTGCTTCTTCTTCAAGATTAGGGTTTTTATTTATGGCTTTTCGAATACGTTCTTTCATCTCGGCTGCGGCAGCATTGGTAAATGTTAAAATTAAAAGTTCGTTAATATGAATGCCACTTTTTAATTTGCGTAGTGTTCTTTCTGTTAAAACTGCTGTTTTACCAGATCCAGCACCAGCTGAGACAATAATGTTTTTACCCTCTAAGTTGATAGCATCTTGTTGTTCTTTAGTCCATCCCATTACTCTTCACCTCCTAAAAATGTTAAGTCTTCTACTTTGTCGTAATAGACTTGATCAGTTTCTCTCATATAACATAAATCTTTATATTGACAAAATTCACAGGCTATATTTTTACCAGCATAAACTTTGGGATTTATTGAAAAATCGCTTTGTAAGATTAAATCTGTTTTTTTAGAAATATGATTTTTAGTATAGTTAACTAAATTATATAAGGTATCGTTATCCATTACTTTAGCATAATTACCAAAGCCCTTTTCATCGGTATAGGACATACTTTTAATATATTCACTTTTTTCGTATGTTGAATCAAATCTAGCTAATATATTCGTATCTGTTGTGGAATATCCTTGTAGCATTAAGTTATCTTTATAGATTTCTTCTTTATCTTTTTTATCAGTCCAAGTTGGATATTGGAAGAGAATATTTTGATAATAAATACCTGTAAAAATTGGATTTGAAAAAACTTTTGAATAATGAATTAAATATAAATATATTGGTAGTTGCATATTTAGACCATATTTCATAGGTTCAATATGAGTATCAATAGTACCGGTTTTATAATCAACGATAGTAAAAAATGTATCTTCTACTTTTTGATAATACATAATCTTATCAATTATACCGGTAAAGACTACAGATACATTTTTATCTAGGGAAATATCTATCTTCTTTTCATACAAGGCATTATCATAACCGGTTATTAATTGTTGCTTTTTTAAAGTTTCGATTAGATGAAGAAGATCTTTTTTTATTCTGATTAATAGTAGTCTTTCCTTTAATGTTAATTGTCTTTTTTGGATATATTTTTGGTACTCTTCTTCAAAATTAAAAGATGTTTTCAAATATAGTGATAAAATATTATGATATAGCGAGCCAATAAATGCTTGGAATGTATCTTCATATTTATCTAATTTTAGGACATATTTTATATAATATTTAAAACTACATTCATTATATGAGTTTAAGCTAGTATATGATAGTTTTAAAGGATATGGTAAGTTTGTTAAGTATGTATCATTATTAATACCAGTAAATTTATTTGAATATGTATTGTATGGTATTTGGTAATGACTGTATAACTTTTCTAAGCCTAATTGTTTTTCACCATATAGGTGATATAAATCAAGTTTTTCTGCTAAACGAAGTTTATTGTATATATTTGAGTTTGTATAAGTATCTTCTGGTGGAGTGATTATTTCTAAGTTTAAATCTGAAATTAGACTTGATTTATAGAAACTACTAAAAGGTGTTGATAGTTTATATGATAAATATAAATTTTTTATATTACTTAAAATAAAAATGAGAGTTTCTTTATTACGTTTATTAAGATATGATGTTTTATATAATGATACTTCTTCTTTTATATCATCATTTATATAAGAGATATCTTTTTCCATTTTTGGTAAAACATCTTGATTAAATCCTAAAACAAAGATGTATTCGTCATCTTGGAATATATCATTATAAATGTCTTTTATATTAACTGCATCTTTTTTCTTTTTTATTGGAAGATAAGTATTTTTTAATTTATCAATAAGAAGAGAATTATATTCATCAGTTTTATCATCAAGTGATGAAAGAGATGAGAGAACGTTGATTAGTTTTCGATTAATTGTATTTTTTGTTTTATCAAGTAAATTAAGTTCTTTTGTTTTTAAATAATTACTTACGACAGTTGTTGAATAGATAGAATTTTTTGTATCTAAATTTATAGGAATATTATAGTATTTAAATATTTTAGTTAAAATATAATAATAGTCATTAGAAATATTGGCTAAAAATATTTTATTAATATCTATACCTTTATTTAATAAAGCTAAAATTTTTAAACAAACGTAATTTACTTCTTCTTCGATAGTTTGACACTCTACTACTTTAGTATTTAAATTACACTTAGGTATTTCTACTTTAGTATTAAGCATTTCTTCTTCATATTTATCTAAATCATAATAATTTAGGGTTAGTATTTTTTTTGTAGAAAGATATTTTTTAAAATTAGGGTTTTCAATAAGTAGATTTTCTTGTTTTAATTCAATTTTTAAATTTTTCAAAAAATTCAACTTTTCATTTGAGTAATTTTTTGTTTCATCAATTACATATAGATTTTTTAAATATACTTTAGCAACATCTAAATTATAATGATATTTTTTCATTAAATAAAATAATGTTTTTTCATTGTATGAGAAATAATAATTATTTTTAAATTCTTCTTTTGTCATAAACTTTAAATTATATAATGTTGTTTGTTCTCTTTGTTCTAGTAGAATTTGCATTTTTAAAGAGTTAGGACAGACTATTAATGTGTTATCTTGATATATCATTTTACATCACCAATATAATTATAATATTTAATATTTTATTGGGCAAGAAAAAGGTTCTTTAATGGTTTTTATAAAATAAAAAAGAAGCTTTATTCAGCTTCTTTAACTTCTACTACTTTATTTCCTTTATAGTTTCCACATTTAGGGCAAACTCTGTGTGGTTTAATCATTTCACCACAATTAGGGCATTTTGTCATACCAGGAACTTCCATAGCATTGTGACTTCTTCTCATTCTCTTTCTTGTTTTTGAAACTTTACGGAAAGGAACAGCAAACATTTGAATGTCTAATTTCATCATATTATCACTCCTCTTTGTAATCTTTTAATAACTCACTAAACGGATTATTCTTTGATGTTTTTAGTTCTTCTTCACTAATTAATCTCCATCCGTCCCCATGAAATTTACTGAGATCTTCAACCTTAGTAAATTGTAAGGGGATCTCCAGTACAATATTTTCCCATAAAAATTGAAATATATCAAGTGTATTTTCATTTTTTTTGCAGTTTTCTTCTAAAATATCATCGTATTCTATAGAAATTGGGTATTCAAGTGGTTCTAAAGAAATAGAATCTTCAATAATTAAACAACCTGTTATTTTAGCTTGGATATGATCTACTAGTTCATCTATATCATCAATTGATTGACTCATATATACTTTGCCAATAACATTAATATTTTCTGCTTTTATAACTGTATTATCAGTATAATACTCTTTAGGTATTGAATATATACCATCAATTTTAATTTCTTTTATAGTTTGGCTATGAAGTAGGCTTAAATCTATATTCATATTACACCTCTATTTAATTTCTAAATTAGAATTATTTTCAATGACTTTAATAATACCATGATAATGTAGATCACTACCTATACTAACAGGAATAGAATTATTTAACCAAATTCTAATAGAATAATCTTTTTCTTCTAAGGCATCAAGCGTATCTATATCTAGTGTATAATCAGATAATTCTGAAAGTGTGTAAATCATTGTCTTTTCATTAGTTTCTTTAATTGAAACTCTTAATAAATCTTTAGGAAGCTGATATTCGCCACATAAATCTTCTGCTACTGTTTTAATATCTTCGATTAACTTTACTTGATAACTTACTGGTTCAGTTAAATTATTTTTAATAGTAAAGGTATATGAGGATGATGATAGTCCTACAGAATCTGATACTGGTATAGCTTTGGTTAATGTAACTTTTGCTCCGTCTTTTTCATGAAAGATTATTTCAAGAGATTCGGAACTGTAATCTATACTAGTGGCATCAATAAAATGATAATATATATTATAAGTTGCAACTATGGCAATTGTTAAAATGACAATAATAAAAATAATGTTTTTAATAATTAATTTTTTCTGTTCGTAATACATATAGCACCTCGTTATAATGATAATACTTTTTGCTTTTAATAGTCAACAGGAAAATTATAAACTTTCTAAATATAGTATAGCATATTTTTTTAGTGTTTGAAAGGTCTATATATTTTAGCAAAACATTCAGCTATTTTTAAGCCATCCATAGCAGCGGTTGTGATTCCCCCAGCATATCCAGAACCTTCGCCACATGGAAATATTCCTGTAATTTTTGACTGGCCATTTTCATCTCGTGGTATTTTAATTGGAGAAGATGTTCTACTTTCAATGGCGGATAAAATTACTCCATCATCTGCAAAACCAGGAATTTTTTTATCAAAAACAGGGATTGCTTCTTGTAAAGCTTCTATTACATATGAAGGGAAAATCTCATTTAAGTTTCCAAAAGAATAATTTCCTTTCATACAAGGTGTTATTTCTAAAAATGCATTACTTTTTTTATTTTGTTTAAAGTCTTTATATAATTGAACCGGAATTTTACCTTGAGCATTTTGATAAGCAAGATGCTCTAATTTTCGTTGGAAAGAAAGGCCATCCAAAGGATTATTACCAAAATCTTCAGGAAAAATGGTAACAACTATAGCACTGTTAGCATTTTTTTCATCTCTTTTATAATTACTCATTCCGTTAATGGCTAAACATCCTTTTTCAGATGAAGCGTTTACAACAAAACCACCGGGGCACATACAAAAAGAATAAACTCCTCTTTTTTTACTTGTTGTATATGTTAATTTATAACTTGCTGGAGGGAGTATTTTACTTAGTTTTTCTCCATATTGATTTTTATTAATTAAACTTTGTAAATGTTCTATTCTAATACCTATAGCAAATGGTTTAGGTTGCATTGATAAATCATATTTACTTAACATTTCAAAAGTATCTCTTGCGCTATGGCCAATTGCTAATATTAGATTATGGCATTCAAGTATTTTTTGATTATTTATTTCGATTGCCTTTATGCTATTATTTTCTACAATTATATTTGTTAAGCAAGTATGATAGTGAAATTCACCACCCATACTGATAATTTTATTTCTAATATTTTTAATTACTGTTCTTAAAATATCAGTACCAATATGAGGATGATTTAAATATCTTATTTCTTCTGGAGCACCATTTTCAATAAAAATATCATAAACTTTTTTGTTACGATATGCTTTATCTTTTACTAAAGTATTTAATTTACCATCAGAAAAAGTTCCGGCTCCACCTTCACCAAATTGAACGTTTGTATTTATATCTAGGACTCCTGTTTGCCAGAATTGTTCAATTTTTTCAACTCTTTCATCTACTTCTGCTCCACGTTCAATAATTAAAGGTTTATAGTTATGCTCTGCTAAAATATAGGCACAAAATAGTCCGGCAGGGCCACTTCCAACGATAACTGGTCGTTTGGAAAGTGTTTTTTCACCAGTTATTTCGAAGACATAATTTTCATCTTTTGTTTCAAAGATATCTAGTGAATGAAGTTTTTTTAATATTTTATCTTGATTAGGTACAGTTATATCTACTTCATAAACATAAAAAACATTATCTTTTTTTCTAGCATCAATGGACTTTTTAACAATTTTTAAATTTGAGAGAGTATTTTTATCAACTTTTAAAATCTTAGCAATAGAATTTAATAAATATTCGTTACTATCTTTTTCTAAAGGTACTTTTATTTGTCTTATTCTAATCATAAATTTATCTCCCTACTACTTTTTCCAGCTAACATGCCACTTATCCAAGCAAAACTTAAATTATATCCACCACATTCACCGTCAACATCGAGTAATTCTCCAACTATATATAAGTCTTTAACAAACTTTGATTCCATAGTATTTATATTAATTTCAGTTAATGGAACTCCTCCACTACATACTTGAGCTTGGTCAAATGAATTTGTTCCTGTTATTTCT
>CALVIF010000054.1 GCA_944329395.1 uncultured Bacilli bacterium
GTTGATGGACTTGTAATCGGATTAGTTTCCGGAACTGTTACAGGTATTGTTGGCGCTATAGTCATTGGTGATGTTGGCGCTATAGTCATTGGTGATGTTGGCGCTATAGTTACTGGTGATGTTGGAGCTATAGTCACTGGTGATGTTGGTGCTGTAGTTACAGGTGAAGTTGGTGCTGTAGTTACAGGTGAAGTTGGTGCTGTAGTTACAGGTGAAGTTGGCGCTGTAGTTACAGGTGAAGTTGGCGCTGTAGTTACAGGTGAAGTTGGTGCTGTAGTTACAGGTGATGTTGGTACTATAGTTACTGGTGAAGTTGGTGCTATAGTTACTGGTGATGTTGGAACCGTACTTTCCGAAACTGTTGGAATTGTACTTTCTGGAGCTGGAGCTAATGGATGTGGTGTTGTTCCACTTCCTTCTTTTATCATAGTTGGTTTTCCATCATGATATGATGGATTATCACAACTTGGTTTAGTAGGACAATAAGCTATATGTTCATATTTTCCTCCATCATGCCAAGCTGTATATATATCGTACCAAACGCCAACATCTTTATAAGGAGAATTTCCGTTTTTATATACACCTTTTCTCACATTATGAGCCATCCCACAAATATCAACAACAATACCAGGACCAAGACTTGTTTGAACAATATCACCTCTTCGATATTCTGCATCTTGATAAGAACCATCTAGTCCAGGAATATCAGTTGCAACCATTACATAGTCACCAAACATTTTTACCCCATCTTCCCGAACCCAATAATCCAAATCATACCCAAGATCATTCATTATTTTAACTAAATTATCACTAGGTAAATCACACCAAGTTTCCCTTACAATTCTCCCATCTTGACCACGATATTGAATACTTCCAGCGGAAGCTGTTAAATAATTTGAATCCCATTTTCCACTTAAACCACCCTGATCTAGAAATTCATTCAATGTAAAATCAATATCATCCTTAGATAAACCATATTTCCATGCAGTTGCTGGATCAGCAATAATAATTGCATCTTCCCCCAAAATAACCTTTCCATCATTATATTTTTCAAGTTCATCAGTTATTATTTTAATTGTATCTTGCATTGAAAAAATTGCATTTGAAACATCTCCACCCTTTTCAATATATGGAATTCCCCTATTATATCCAGAACCATTTATTGTACTAATACCACTTTCTATTCTAGCAGCAATATCATCCAAGTTCTTTTTAGCACTTTTTAATAATGATATTCCCTGCTCTACATATTCTGGAATATATATTATTTGACTTTTATCTGTAAAATTTATATTGCTACCATTCATTTTGGTCATCTCCCCTTTTATAACTCTTCTTCATCATTCTTCAACGATTCTAAATATGCCATATAATCATTATATTGATCTTGAGCATTTGATCTTATTGTAGAAGTAACTCCATCATTTATAGAACTACATTTTTTTATATCTGCTCTCAATAAATCTAACTTCTCATCAAGAGATGAGCCTATATCACCAAATTTTAAACTATTTTTATCCAATAAACCTGAAGCATTATCAATACTAGCATAAACATTTTCATATAACTCTATCGCTCTATCAATTTCACTACAACCACTATCAACCATCCCTAAATCAACATACTGTGTTTCTGCCATAACAATCACATCCTCATATACTTATCTTAAATTTATTCTATCATTTTTTTAGCATAAAAAAAAGAAGAATGTGAAGATTATAATTAATTATTTATTCTAAATGTTTTAGGAGCATACTTATACACCAAAAATAATGAAATAAAAATATAAAAAGTTGTAAATACCAAACCTAATGTTGAAAACAATAATGACGACATTTTAACATCAATAATTGTATACGAAATAAAATATGTAATCATAGAAACAAAAGAATATGATACTTTTTTTATTTCTAAATTCTTATTAAAAGGCTGTAACAAATAATAAATAACTAAATAATGTACAGAGAAAAAAATACTTAATAAAATAATAAATAAAGGTATCATAATATAATTTATAAAAATAGTTCCACCAGAAAAATACAATAAAACAATAGTTCCAAAAGCAATAACGAATGCTGGTAATAAATTAATTTTAATAATCATAAAAAGTCTTTTTTTAAACAAATTTAATATAACTACAGCATTTTTATAAAAATTAAATGTAAGCATTGCATGATCACAATTATAAAACATAGCCTGCGTAACTATCGATCCACGATTAATAAAATACATAATAATTACAAATATTCCTATTTTTTGATGTAACATTTTATTTAACTCAGTCGAAAAACCAGGAAAAACCTTAAAAAGAATAATTGTTAAAAATATAAAAACAGCACAAATTAAACTATAATTTTTAGAACTTCTTAATAGTATTTCTTTATGTCTTTCAAAAAAAATAGTATTAAATAAATCATATCCGTGTTTACCTGTTAACTTTTTTTCATCTATAACCTTATCTTTATTCTTAATTTCAACCATCATTTGACGCATATACACATCAGAATTTTTATCATTCATTGCTGTTTTATCAGTATTAATTTTTTTATAAATAGCTTTATAATTATTAAAACTTAAAATATAATAGAATGATTTGATTACAAAAATAAACATAATAAATAATATTAAAAACAATATATTACTAGAAACGTAAAATCCAATTTTACATAAAAAACAAGAAGCTAGTAATAACAATACATAACTAAAAGTTAATTTATATTTAGAAGTTAACAAATATTGAAATTTATTATAAAAATAAATACTAATTGCTTCTCCAACCACACGACAAAATAAGCTTAATAAACATAAAGAAATTATGGTAAAAAAAGAAAAATCTATAAACATTGAACAAAATAAAAAACTAACAAAATTAAGAACAAATGATATTAAAAGTCCAAATAACAAATCACTAATCATATATCTTTTTGCATCCATTCTAAAAAGAATAATAGAAAAATATTTTTTCCTACTAGCACTAAGCAAGTTAACATTAATAACTAATCCAATAAATGCAAAGATTATATATATAAAAACAAATGAAGAATTTAAATATTGATTATTAATAAATTTTGCTAATAAATAAATTGATCCAAAATACATTAATCTATATAATATAAGTCTTAAACAAGTTAATACAATAGCAACAAATCCTATAATTTTTTTTAAAATAAAATTATTATATGTATCATAATTAATAACATCCTTAAAAAATGGTAATTTACTAAATATATATATAATTGAATTAAAAGCATAAGCAATATCTATTTTAAAAGATATTTTTAATATATCAAACATTTTCATTATCCCTCAAACTATTAATTATTTTATTTTTATATTCAGCTATAGTTAAATCACTCTTTTCAATTAATTTCATACTTTTATCATTTAAAATAATAATTTCATCACACAAATCCATTGCTAGTTCTAAAATATGAGTAGAAAAAATAATTATATGATCTTTTTTTAATTTCTTAAATAATGTTTTCATCCCATCTTGAACAACAATATCCAATGATGTTAAAGGCTCATCTAATAACATAATTTTAGGATTTGCAATCAAATTAATTAAAATCTGCATCTTATTTTTCATCCCATGAGAATAATCTCTCAATAATTTATTTTGATCACCTTCATCTATTTTAACCATTTGAAAATAATCATCAATTGTTTTATCACTATTAATACTCTCTTTATTTATATCAATAAAAAATTGTAAAAACTCTCTTGCAGTTAAAAATTCTGGAACAACTGGTGTTGATACAACATAACCAATATCATCAGTTTCAAGTTGCCTTTCATTATCATTATCAATAATCAAAAATTTTCCAGAATCTATATCTATGTCACCATTTAGGCAATTAAAAAAAGTTGTTTTTCCAACACCATTTTTACCAATAAGTCCATAAATTTTACCACTCTCAAAAGTGAAAGTTATATCTTTTAAAACTTGCTTATTGCCATAAGATTTATTTAATCTATCAATCTGCAATTTCATATTCATCACTCCAACTAAAATAAAAATTTAAAATCAAAATAGCTTTTAAACAAATAGCTTTTTAACTACAATATAATTTATTATATTCATCCAACACCAAAAGCATTTCTCTTCCAATATTTATATCAATTGAACCATCATCAATACTTTGCTCCAAAAAATCACAAAAATCATCAATATTAATATAAAACAATCCAAAATCGGTTTGCTTTTCTAAAGCATCATAATTAGTTTTTTGCAAATTTGGAACATCATTTGAAAGAATCCTATAATAGTAAATCTTATTACAAACATTTTTGCCACTATTAAAATAATTTTTCGAATATGTCATAATTTGCATGAAAGGGCCAGAAATATCTTCAACTTCAATACCAGTTTCCTCTTTTATTTCCCTAACCAAAGCTTCTTCCATATCTTCATTTTTCTCTACATGACCTCCAACTAATTGATATGTATTATTATTATGAGCAATTAAAACTTCATTACTGCTATTAACAATAAATGCTTTTACTCTAATAACCTCATAAGCTAAATCATCAACTATCAAATTATCATCATTAATAAATATTCTTTTCATAAATACTCCCTCAATAAATAAAACGTTCCCAATATTCAATAACCTCAGAATCAACAGTATCAAAATATGTATCGATCATTAATGACATATAATAAGATTTCTTCCATATTGGATATTTTCTAGAATTATAGCATACATACTTTGAATCAGCAGTCATATATTCAAATGTTGAAGCTCTATCTTCATCAGCACTACTTTGAGCATAATTATTAACAAAAAAAGCATCAGGCATCAAAGTTTGATTAAAAGACAAATTAGAATCAATATCACCATAAATAAAATTACTTGGATTAAAAGTGTTCCAAATACTAAATTTACCACCTTTTTTTTCTATAAAATGCTCAATATAATGATATACTTCATGATGAAAACTTTCATTAAAAGGATAATCCATTGAAATAGAAATGTTAACTACATCATCATAAAGCTCAGTAATGCCAGTCACATTAGCAGAATCATATCTTTGAATAAGCAAAACATTTAATTTAAACCCCAACTTATTAAATTCTTTAAAAAAATCTATAGGATATAAAGCTAAAGCATTTTCTAATTCTTGTAATCCTCTCCTTATATTTTCATCATCACTAATTGAAATTACCTTTAAATCACCAATAAAATAATTATTTGTTTGTACACCATATTTCACTTTAATACCATATTTCTTCTCAATTTTATCTCTTAATATATTATTTTCAGATTCTAAAGGATTAACAATCTCAAAATTATTATCTTCTCTAAAATCACTATCAAATTCATCATTTTTTTCGCTTGAACTAATAACAATATCGCCTTGATTAACAGTAGAAATAATTATTTTATCATCATTGGGAAGTGATAAAACATCCCTAATTGGATCACTAAATGATTGTTCTTCTTTAAACTGCATATAAAAAGCACTAAAAAAAAACAAAAAAGATAATGCAAACAATGCTTTACCAAATAATAATAGACGCATTTTTGACATATCTTTTCCTCCTAGCTAAAAAAATTATAACAAAATTGCAACAAAAAATCTACTACAAAAAAGAAGCCTTTACACAGCTCCTTTTATCACATAATTATGCAGCTTTAATTAAAACCTTACTATCAGATTTATTTAATTGCTTATTCATTTTACTTATTTCAGCATACAAAGCTTGAGCTTCCGATACCTTTCCTTCTTTATATAATGAACTTGCTTTTTTCATTAAAGATTCAAGCTTTTCTCTTGAAGGAACAGCCATATTTCCAACATTAGCAGAAATTAAATTAAATTGCGAAGCATAAGAATTTCTTAATTTTCCATATTGTTTATTAGTAACTAAAATTGCTTTTACTTTATTGCTACTTTTTTTAACAAATTTAACTTTTTTTTCATTATTATTAGAAACTGGTGCAGCTGTCGTCGGCTGTGAAACAACTGGAACTGTCGTTGGTTGAGAAATAACCGGAGCTGTCGTTGGTTGAGAAATAACCGGAGCTGTCGTTGGTTGAGAAATAATCGGAACTGTCGTTGGTTGAGAAATAATCGGAACTGTCGTTGGTTGAGAAATAACCGGAGCTGTCGTTGGTTGAGAAGCAACTGGAGCTGTCGTTGAAACCACTTGCTTCATCGTTCCTAAAGTAGCATTTGATGTAACTGATGAATTAGTAATCGGTGACATAGTAGTCGAAATTTCTCTATTACTCTCAGCTGGAAAACCAACGGAATTATTATTAGATTGCATTCTTTCTATATCTGACGATACATTTACTCGACTTTTGTTATTCTTTAATTTTATTCCACTAGCAGAATAAAGATGACTAACATCTGTAACAACATTTTTTACACTAGAAGCAGTATCATTTAACATAACAATTCTTTGAAAAATAAGAGTTTCAATTTGAACTGGATCAATTGTTTTATCAGTTGCAAGAAGCCTAATCATTTCTACTAACTCTTCAATATGATCAGAAAAAAGATCAAAAAAAGTAGCTTTTAAATCTTTAACAGTACTAACATGATTTTTTTTTAGTCCCATCTGATTACACCACCTAATCAGAGTTAGCTATTTGTTTTAAAAGTCGTTGAACCGCAATCCATTCATCATCAGTAGAAATTTCTTCAATCCTAAAACAATCATTTTCTTTATATATTCTAGAAATATAAATAACATGATTATTATTTTCTCCACGAACCTCGCCTTTAGTATAAACAACATAATGCTTTAATTTATCGGGGGAAACCAAATAAGTAACAACATCTATTTCCATTTTATTACCAGATGAATCAATAAGCTCCGCAATTTTCTTCTCTTCCATAGCAACTCCTTCTATTCTAACTAATATTATACAATCATTTTTTTAATAAGTAAACTACTAAAAATGCTATTATCAAAAACTTAACTTATCAATCTTTTCTTTAAAACTATCTATAAATTTATCTATCTCTTCAATAGTAGTTAAATAACTAATACTAATTCTCATACTACTTTTAGCTCTATTTAAATCACCATAAAGTGCCATTATAGCCTTAGAATAATCACCCGTTGAACAAGCTGTTTGTGTTGAAATATAAATATCATCTTGCTCAAGTGCATGAAGCATAGTTTCTGGCTTTATATTTTTTAAACTAATATTTACAATATGTGGAACACAACATTCATTACTATTTATATGAACATCAAGTTGCAATAATTTATTAATCAAATATTTTTTTAAAAATTCAACTTTAGCATATTTATTATCAAAATCATCATAAGCTAGACGTAAAGCTTTAGCAAGTGAAACAATTAAGCCAACTGCAGGTGTACCACTACGATAAACAGTAGTAGATTTTCCACCATGAATTAATGGCTCTATAATAATATTTTCTCTTTTTATTAATCCACCAATTCCTTTCATACCATAAATTTTTTGTCCAGAAAAAGATGCTAAATCAATAAATGATAAATCAACTTTTATTTTACCAATAGCCTGAGTAATATCACTATGAAAATAACATTTAGGAAATTTATGAACTATATTACTTATTTTCTCAAGCGGTTGCACTAACCCAACCTCACTATTAACAGCAACAACAGAAACAAGTATAGTGTCATCTCTCATTAAATTAGTTAAATCATCTAAATCTACTAGTCCTTTTGAATCAAGTTTTACATAAGAAATTTCAAATCCTAAAGTTTCTAAATATTTAAATGTTTCACTAACTGAAGAATGTTCAAGCTCCGTAGTAATAATATGTCTACCACGATTCTTATACTTTAAACAAATACCCTTTATAGCTAAATTATTAGCCTCACATGCACCACTTGTATATATAATATCATTACCTTTAGCGCCTAAAACATTAATAATTTGATTTGTTGAAGCATCAATCAACCTTTTTGCTTCAACTCCAAGCTTATGCAATGAATTAGGATTACCAATATATTTTTCACAAACAGCAACATATGAGCTTAAAACTTCACTATTTACAGGTGTTGTTGCACTATAATCTAAATAAATCATTTTCTAATTCCTTCTTTCAATTACAAATAAATAAAAATTGATTCAAACTATTTTTCTAATCTCCACTAATATTATAAAGTTCATAATTAAGTTTAGCTACAGCAAGCTCAATTGCCATTAACCTTTCACTATCATTAAGTTCTTTATTTTTTGAAAGCATCTCAACTATTTTATCAGCAGCTTCAATAATACTTTCTTTATTCTCTAACAAATTTATTTTATCTAACATATAATTCACTATATCACCCCATTTAAACAAAATTTAACTTATTATATTATTTATTAGTATTTTCATAATAATTTCTTTCAGCAATAGATATCGCTATATCATCTCAATAATCCAAAGCGTCTACACATTAACCATCTAATACTTCTTCAA
>CALVIF010000055.1 GCA_944329395.1 uncultured Bacilli bacterium
TGTTTTATTGTTCTTTTCAATTTTCCTTATTACGTGACTTTGAATTAATAATTTTAATTGAAGCTGGTAATATGACTGTTTTACCAAATTTTTCGTTAAGTTTATCAATAGTCTGTTGAACGCTATTATTTTTGTCTTGTTCTATATTTTCAAAAAACGATAATTGTCTATTATTATCTGATACAAAATTAGTTAATTTTAATCCAATCAATCTAACAGGCAAGTTATTATAGCTTTTTTCCAAAATATTTAGTGCCAATTTATATATTTCATTAGTATTATTACTTGGATTTTCTAGTGAAGCTTGAGATGAATATATTTTAAAATTACTTGTTTTATAGAAAATTACAACTGTTTTAGCATATTGCTTTTGTGTTCGTAATTTACGTGTTGTTTCTTCTGCATAAATTAATAAATATTCTTTTAATTTTTCTTTATCACTGCAGTCTTGCGGAAGTGTTTGAGATATGCTAATACTTGAGGTTTTATCAGTTCTTATTTTTACTTCCGAATTATCCATTCCATTTGCTGCATTTTTTAAATAATTAGCTTGATTTTTAAAATATTGTTGTAATAATTTATCATTACAATTTGCTAAGTCTCCTATTGTATTAATATTTATTTTATTTAGTCGTTCCTTGGTTTTCTCTCCAACCATAAATAAATCTTCTATAGGTAATGGCCATAGTTTACTTTTTATCTCACTTTTAAATAATGAATGAACTTTATCTGGTTTTTCAAAATCTGAAGCCATTTTTGCACATAATTTATTATTAGCAACACCAATATTTACTGTATAGCCAAATTGTTCTTTTATTTCTTTTTTTATTTTATAAGCTAGTTCTATATAATTTTTATAAAGATATTTTGTACCTGTCATATCAATAAAACACTCATCGATGGAAAATTGTTCTATAGTTGGTGAATATTGTGCTAAATATTCAAATAATTCCTGTGACTTTTTTAAATACCATTGATAATCTGGTGGAAATATTTTAATATTGGGGCATTTTTTTTGCGCTTGATAAACTGTCTCTGCTGTTTTTATATTGTATTTTTTAGCAATGGTTGATTTTGCAAGGACAATTCCATGACGTTCTTTTTCGCTTCCTGCTATAATTGAGGGAATATTTCTAATATCCTGTGATAATCCTTCATTTAATAGTTTTACAGCGGTCCACGATAGAAATGCATTATTAACATCTATATGAAAAATTATTCTTTCATCCATAATATCACCTAAAAATTATTATAAATTTCTTTTATTTAATATTCAATCTTGGTTTTTGTTAATTTGTAGTTTACATATTATTTTTTAAATTTAGTACATAATAAAACTAGTTGGTGATATTATGAATAAGTATGAAATTAATATTTATGAGCAAATTGCAAAAAATATAAAAAAATATCGAAATTCTACAGGCATTACTCAAGCAATGCTTGCTGAAAAAGTTGGTGTCTCACATGAGTTTATTCGACGAATTGAATCAAAAAAAGGGATAAAATCTTTTTCTGTTGATACTATATGGAAAATATCCCTTGCATTAAATATAGAACCTGGAAAACTATTTGAAATAGATATAGATGAATTTAAAAATAAATAATATTTTTTTGATAATAATTTAAGAAATAGTAATTTAAATCTTTTATATTATATACTTAAAAAAATGTCATGAATAAACATTTTATGTAAGTAAACCTTATTTTATTATTAAGTAAAAGTTGTTTTACTTAATATTTGATATGTTTTTTTATATTTATTTTAGAAAGAAAGTTTTTAGATTATATATGATATGTTGGATTTTTAAAATATTATTCCTATGTTAATAAATTTCATTAGCTCTTTTGTTGCAGTGTAAAACAAAAAAACCTATAAAATAGACTTTTTTTAGTTCTATTTATAGGTTTTTTTATTTATCGAATTCTCCAAGCATATAACTTCTAGCAACATTGCAACCAAATGTAATCAAAAATGCAATTGGTAGTGATATTAAAGTTATTTTAAACTCCATATGATTTTCTTGAATAAATTGAAGAACTTCTAGCATGCCTGATTCACTGATTATAATGAATAAAATCAATGCAAAAATTACTGCTCCTGCTAATGACTGTAATGCTAAAACAATCATATATTTTGCTCTAGCTTCTTTTTTTTCTTCTAATGCTTTTTTTGACAATCTGCCCATTAATAATCTTACTCCTCTCTATTTTAGTTTAGTATATCATATTTATTTTACTTATGTAAAATATTTTTATAAATTAATTAAATTTTTTCCTGTCATCTCAGGTGGTTGTGGTAAACCTAGTAGAGATAATAATGTTGGAGCAATATCAGCTAGTTTTCCTTCTGATAATATAAGATTTTCTTTGGTAATAATTAATGGTACACGATTTGTTGTATGAGATGTAACTACATTGTTATTTAAGTCAAGCATTTCTTCACAATTACCATGATCAGCAGTTATAACCATTGTTCCATTTATTTCTTTAACTTTATTATAAATTTTTTCTAAACAGTTATCAACTGTTTCAACTGCTTTAATTGCTGCATTTAAGTCCCCTGTGTGCCCAACCATATCGCCATTAGCAAAGTTTAGAATAACTAAATCATAGTTTTCTATTTCTTGTAATAAAGCATCGGTTACTTCATTAGCACTCATTTCTGGTTTTTGATCATATGTGGCAACTTTGGGTGATGGAATTAAAATTTTCTTTTCATTTGGATAATCAATTTCCTTTCCACCATCAAAAAAGAATGTAACATGAGCATATTTTTCGGTTTCAGCTATTCTTAATTGCGATAAATTATTTTTAGCAATGTATTCACCGAGAATATTTGATAAAATTGGATCATCATATGCATGAGGTGCTTTAACTGATTCTACAACTGGTAACATTGTTACCGTTTTTAAATTTTTAAATTTTTTAACAGGCATTTCATTAAAATCTGGATTTGTTAAGGCAGTTAAGATTTCACGCAAACGATCTTTTCTAAAATTAAAAACTATTAACCCATCATTTTCTTCTATTACCCCATTTTCTTCAAAAATTGTTGGAATAAAGAATTCGTCTGTTATTTCATTATTATAACTTTCTTCAATATAATCTTTAATAGATGTTCTTTTGTTGCCAATGCCATTAACTATTACATCATATGCTTTTATTAAACGGTCATAATTATTATCACGATCCATTCCGTAATATCTGCCGCTTATTGTAGCTATTTTTCCTATTCCTTCTAATTTTTCTTCTATTAATTTTATATAACTGTGAGCACTGGTTGGTAAAACATCTCTTCCATCAGTAAATAAATGTAGATAAACATTATGCAAGTTTTCTCTTTTACATAATTCAATCAAGGCTAGTAAATGATTTATATGCGAATGTACTCCTCCATCGCTTATTAGTCCCATTAAATGTAATTTAGAATTATTAGTTTTTGTGTGGTTAATAACCTCTAATATTTCTTTATTTTCAAAGAATTGTCCATCTAAAATATTTTTATTTATTAATTCCAACGGTTGGTAAACTATTCTTCCTGCGCCTATATTCATATGTCCAACTTCGCTATTTCCCATTTGTCCTTTTGGAAGTCCTACATCTTGTCCAGAAGCCGAAAGAGTTGTATGCGGATATTTATTCCATAGCATTTCAAATGTTTTGTTATTTGCTAAAAAAACAGCGTTTCCTTTTGTTTTGTTTGTTAATCCATAACCATCTAAAATGGTTAAAACTATTGGTCTTTTCATTTTTACCTCCTAGATTTTATTATCATTTAAGCAAAATACTGAATAAATTGGAATATATCTAACTTCTTTTCTTGTAGAAAAGTTATTTTCTGTAATTCTAAAAGCCTGTTGAACTACAAATTTCTTTATAAATACCGATAAAGATTTAGCTTTTGACAGACTTCGTGTTGCTATTTCAATTGGGATGATTTTTCCCATTTTGTTTTGAATTACGAAGTTAACTTCTGCTTTCCCTTCAGATTGATAGTAATAAAGTGAATATCCATTCTCAACAAGTGTTTTTGCTACATGATTTTCATATAGTGCTTCTTTTATTAATTCATTATTTATTAAGTCTTTTACATTTAGATGCATCATAGTAAACAATAATCCATCATCAACTAAATATAGCTTAAAGCTATCCTTTTGACGACAACTGCTTAATGGAGATTTAACATTTTTTATTTTATAACTTCGATATACAATTTGATTATTAACAAGATAATTAATGGCTGTTTCATATTCTTTTGATCTCTTACCAGTTCCCATTAATCCGTATTGAAATTTTTTATTGTCTTTTCGAAGCTGATTTGGAATTGAATTCATCACTTCAATTCCTCGAGGAATGTCTATTAAAACTTTATTTAAAGATATTTCTTTTTTATAAACATCAACTATTTTTTGTTTAATTGCATCTAGTTCATATGATGATCTGCCATCTAGTTCTGCTTTAACTACTTCTGGTAGACCTCCTGTCATTAAATATTCTTGAAAAAAGTCTAAAGCAACTTTATGAAACGGACATATTTTGTGTCTATTGAATGATTCTCTTATTAATTCAGCAAGGCTTGCTTCACCGTGTGCCCATAGATATTCTTCAAAATCCATTTCGAACATTCCCTTAAACTGCAGTTCTTCTCCTTTAAATTCATTTAACTTTTCTCGATTTGAAGCTATAGCAATAATGTGATATTCACTTTTTTCACTGCCAAATATCTTTAAATCTTTTACAATCTCATTATCTGATACATTATCTAAAATAATTAATGTATCTGACTTTAAGATTGTTTCTCCTGATAATAGGGAAAGATTAAGAATAATTTTTTCTATAGATTTTTCTTTTGTAAACATTTCTAATAAGACTTGGTTATTTTCGGTATTAAAGTATACTGTATTTTTGTATTCTTTTCTTCCAAATTTTATAGTTGTAAATGTTTTTCCAACTTGTTTTGGGCCGTATAAAATTAATGGTTTTCTAATTATATCATTTTTCCATTTTTGAAAAAAGCTTTCTATCTTTCGTTCCATAAATTGTACCCTCCAAACATATTTTATAAAATAAGTATACTTTTTTGATATATTATTGTCAATATGTGCAAATAAAAAAGACTTGGTAACCTTATTGTAGTTCTCTACTTACTAGCAATGTAGATTCTTCAAAGTAGTTCCATAGTCTTTGATTAATTTATAGATTGGTGTAACTCTAAACGTAATTTATCGGCAACAGTGACTATAAATTCTGAATTAGTTGGCTTTGCTTTATCTATATCAACACTATGTCCAAATATATCTTCCATTAATTGCCAATTTCCACGATTCCAACTTACTTCAATTGCATGCCTTATTGCTCTTTCTACCCTAGATACTGTTGTTTCATATCTTGTTGCTATTTCTGGATATAATTCCTTAGTTATACCACCTATCAACTCCGGATTTTGATAAATTAACGTAATACCTTCCCTAATATATTGATAACCTTTTATATGTGATGGGACACCCAATTCATGTAATATCGTTGTAACAGATTTTTGTAAATTATTTTGAAATAAATCAATTGATTTCCCACCATATTTTACGCCTTCTGATACCTCTCTTATACGATTTTCTAAGTCAGATAATTCAAAGGGCTTTAACATAAAATAACTAACACCCATTTCTGATATTTTTCTTATCATATCTTGCGTATTATATGATGTTAATATAATAACTTTCTTATTAATCTCTTTCTTTTTCATTTCCTCTAAAACAGATATTCCATCTTTATTAGGCATGATTAAGTCAAGTAATATTACATCATATTCATCTTTTTTCTTTTCAATAAGCCTAAAACCTTCTACACCATCATACGCTTCCAAGGTGATCTTTATGTCTGCGTGATCACTAAAATACTCTTTAATCATATCAACTAAACTTTTATTATCATCAATGATTAATACACGTGTTTTCTCCATTTTTTTCTCCTCTCATAAACTACCACGCATTATTATTATATAACAATGTTTTTAAAATTGATAGTCAAAAAAAAGACAACTTTTGTCGAAATTGTCCTTTTTGTCTATTTTTCTGCTTTATCAATAAATATTTGTAATTTTTCTGGTTTTAAGCTTAAACCTCCAAGTAAGTATCCATCAATTAAATCGCACTTTTTTAAATAATCTATATTTTCTTCATTGGCGCTTCCGCCATATAATATATAATTTTGAGGCAAAATTGCTTTTATCAATTGTAATACTTCTTCAATATCTTCTAGTTTTGGTATTATACCAGTTCCAATTGACCATATGGGTTCGTAAGCTATTATTATTTTTGACTTTTGTGAAGTATTAAGACCATCTATGGCACCTAATATTTGTTCTTTAATTAAGGTTATTGTTTTACCATTTTCTTTATCTTTTTGCGTTTCTCCAACGCATAATATTGGTGTTATGTCTTCATTTAGAAGATTTTTTATTTTTAAATTAGTATCTAATACCGTTTCTAATAATTCTTGACGTCTTTCAGAATGACCGACAATACAATATTTAACATTTAATGATTTTAATTGTGAAGCTGCAATTTCGCCAGTATGAGCTCCTAATTCATTTTTACTCACATTTTGAGAGCCGATATAAAAATTATTTAATTTACATAGTGGAACATATAATGAAGTAGGACATAATATTAATTTTGAATTATTATTTTTAATTTTTTGAAGTTCTTGTTGATATAAATCAAATTCTTCTTTTTTTAAGTTGCATTTATTATTTAATACTATAATCATCTGCTATTCACCTCTTATTTTTTTTACAATTTTGGATATTAAACCGAATCTAGCCTCTTCTTTTTTATCAATAATTGCTCTATTATATACCTCAATTACTTTTTCAGCATAGCTTGATGAACTACAGTGTTCAGCTTGTATTCTTGCTTGTTTACTATATTTTTGACGAAGAGAGTTATCTTTGTATAAACTTATAACACTTTCTATGTACTCTTTTTCGTTTTTAAAAATTATACCATTTAGTTCATGTGTTACTGTTCCTAAAAATGATTCATCTTCTATACATAAAGGCACTTTACCGGAAGCCATCGCTTCTATTACAGTTAGGCCTTGAGTTTCTGTTTTTGATGCTGTAGCAAACAAATCAGCACAGTGATAATAATATGGCATTTCTTCCCAAGCTGCTTTACCAGTAAATTTAACGTTTTTCTCAATTTTTAGTTCCTGTACTAATTTTTCATATTTTTCTTTATCTGGACCATCACCAATTACTAAAAGCTTAATATTAGAATGGTTTTTCAATATTTTTTTATGAGCATTTATCAAAAATTCTACATTTTTTTCAGATGCTAGTCTTCCTACAAAGGCAATTACAAAGTCTTTTTTATTTAATTGTAATTTTCTTTTTAATAATTGGACTAATTTTTGATCAACATTTTCAATAAGAAAACGTTCAATTTCAATTCCAGTTGGAATTATATGAATATTTTTTGTAAATTCATATTTTTCTTTAAAGAGTTTATAAATTTTATTCGTAGGAACAATAAGTTCATTTGCAGTTTTATCACAATAAAATTTTGTTAAATAC
The DNA here is from genome assembly GCA_944329395.1 of uncultured Bacilli bacterium. Lineage (GTDB taxonomy): Bacteria > Bacillota_I > Bacilli_A > RF39 > UBA660 > CAG-877. Next base: position 7,577 of record CALVIF010000055.1, read on the forward strand.
TCAACAATTTTTTTACTTGATTTATCAAAATATCCATGCGTTATATAATGTGTATAATCTTCATATAAAGTATGATAAGTATGAACTAGTGGTATATTAAATTGTTTAGCAAAAAGACGAGCAAAAATGCCAATACCAAATTCAGTATGCGAATGAATTACATCTAAGTTCCAATTCTTCATTTTATTAATCATGCTTAGTGGATATATTTTACTTAATCTATAATCATATATTCCAATTGGTATTCCAGGTACTTTTACTACTTTTTCTTCTTCATCATATTCATACTTTAAAGCATTAGTTCCTACAGTTACAACATAAACAATATGTCCTTTTTTTTCTAGGGCTCTTTTTAACATAGCAACACTTGTTGAAACTCCATTTATAAATGGTGGATATGAATCTGTGAATAGTCCTATTCTCATATGTCATTTCCTTTCCGATTTAATACTATTTTATTTGGGTAAATTTTACATAATTTTTAAATAATGGTAACTAATTTTCTTTAATCTCAAATGATTTTACAAAACTTATTATGCCATTTTCTTCGCCTAAATTTTCATAACCGTCTATTTCTAAAATTTCATATAAAGCTCGATCATAAGAATTTATGGTTGCAAAAACTTCTAACATTCCTAATCTAAAGGCATGTTCTGTAGCTAAGCTAAGAAGTTTTTTTCTTTGTGATATTTTTTTTGAGTCTGGTAATTGTAAATAACAGCTTTTTATGTCTTTATATGCATTTAAAG
>CALVIF010000056.1 GCA_944329395.1 uncultured Bacilli bacterium
TTGTCAAATGTAAACTCAAAGTCGTTAATAGTTTTATTTTGATTATTTAAATACCATTCTTCAAAATTTGAATTAAGAATAGTAGCTAGGTATAATTTAACGGCTGCAATTGGTAGTCCTACTTCTTCATAGTAAGATACTTTTGCTTCTGGATCTTTTCGTTTAGATAATTTTCTTATATTTCCATCTTCCTTTTTTGTTATTGGAGCTATATGGGCATATTTTGGCTGTTTAAATCCTAATATTTCAAATAGCTGTATATGAAGTGGTAAACTAGAAACCCATTCATCTCCTCTTATAACATGTGTCGTGTGCATTAGATGATCATCAATTGCATGAGCAAAATGATATGTAGGTGTTCCATCGACTTTTAATAAAACTGTATCCATATCATGTTCAGGAAATTTTAATTTTCCTTTAATACAATCAATAATTTCAACTGTGTTATTTGCGTTTCCAGGTGATTTTAATCTGATTACATATTTATTGCCATTTGCGATTTTGCTTTTAATTTCGTCTAGTGATAAATCTCTGTCAACTGCATAATGACCATAAATGCCTATTTTTACTTTATTTATTTCTTGTTCTTCTCTTATTTCACTTATTTCTTGTTCTGTCATAAAGCATGGGTATGCTAAACCTTTAATAATTAAATCTTTAACATATGTTTGATATATTTCTGTTCTTTCACTTTGAATATATGGACCATAATCTCCACCAATTATACTTGATTCATCAGGTGTTATATCAAATGCTTTCAAATCATTTATTATTCCATCAATACCATTTTCAACACTTCTTTTTTGATCTGTATCTTCAATTCTTAAAAAAAACTTTCCCTTACTTTGCTTAGCATATATACTACATGCAAATGCTACAAACAAACTACCCATATGAACAAATCCAGTAGGACTTGGTGCAAATCTTGTAACCATTGCTCCTTTTGGTAAATTTCTCTCCGGATATATTTTTTCATAATCTTCTCTTGTTTTTTTTATATTTGGAAAAAGTAATTCTGATAGTTCTAAACGTTCTTTTTCTGTCATATTACCACCTCATTTGTTTTTCTATTTAATGATAAACTAAAATTAATAAAATTGCAATAATCTGCTTTATAATAACTAGGTTATTTTATATTTTGATGATAAAAAACTAATAAGTTTTAAATAAAACTATTTTAATATATATTTTTATAATATAAAAACCTTGAAGATTCAAGGTTTACTTTTTATTTGGCTGCCCCAGTTAGATTCGAACTAACGCGTCGTGCGGTCAGAGCGCACTGCCTTACCACTTGGCTATGGGGCAAATTTAATAACAAGATTATTTTACAACAAAAATTATAAAAAATAAATATCTTTATTAAATCTTTTTAATAATTTCAAAAATATTATTTTTTGATGATATTAATATTTTCTATAAAAGTAAAAAATAAATTCATTTTTAAATTAGTTATATTTGAATTAAAACTTTAAAAGTTTGAATATTTTTTATTGGTACTAACAAATAATATATTCAAAGCTGTAGAAATAGCGATAAACAATTAATTACTAAAATAATAATGCCGTAATTTTAGTAATTCGAAACAAAAAACTTGTAAAAAACATAAAAATAATATATAATATGTGCTGTTTAAAGGGGGATTTGGTAATGTTTGGAATTAATGAAATACTAGGAAAAATTTTTTCTAAAAAGCCATTAACTGAAGAAGAAAAATTTAAAATATTGCATTCTAAAAGAATTAATCCTAAAGTTGTGGAGTATTTAATGCAAAAACTTAATAATTTGTATATCGAAGTTTTAGGGAATTATGAAGGCTCATTATTTCAATTAATGCAAGTTGGAAAACTTATGGGTTGGTGTTGGCAAACCACTGAATCGGCAATAGTATTTTTAAATGATGATGACTATATTGAACGCGGTAATTTATATTTTGATGAAAGAAATCCCAAATATTATCATTCATGGATTTGTTTTAATTATAAAGGAATAGAATATGTTTTAGATCCTTGTTTAAATTTTTTGTGTAAAAAAGATGACTACTCTAAAATATTTGAACCTGATGTTAAGAGTAAAGTATCTGCTAAAGCTGTAAAAGAGGAATTAATAAGACAAATTATGTCACCAAAAGAAGAAGAGAATTCCGAAGAACATAAAAACTTTGAAAGAATTATGAGAGATATTTTTATATTCTCATATGATAAAGTTATGGAAGAAAAGAAAAATGAAGTAACTGTTAAGGGTTCTGAAAATTTAGATGCACCATTATATAGAAATGGATCTGGGTATAAAACAGAACTAGAAGATGGAAAAATTAAAAAATTAACAGTGCATTATTATTATACAAATTGTTAATTATATATATTTATTTAGAAAAAATATATAATTTTAAAATATTGAAATAATATATAATGTAGTACATAATTGCCCATTAATTTATTTTAAATAGAATTTGTACTACATCTAATTACTTAATTGCCAAAGTTTATATGAGTCCTGGAAGCACAACTATTTATTAGTTGCGTTATTAGTTTATACTTAAATAAGCAATCATTACTTGATGATAATAATGTGAATTTGTGCCTTTTATATCAGGATATATATTGCATGAATTAACAGGAATAATCAGGTATTTTAATATATCACAATATGTTTTATGATAAAAATAATTTTACATCTAATAATTTATCCTTAATATACTTTATATTCTCATAATAAATGTTATTATGCAAATAGTTTACAACATTTTTTGTATTAAGTATTCTATATTAGTACTTTTAAAAAGATACAATTTATTTATTTGAAAATGATGTCTCTAATCTATCATCACTTTTATTGCCAAGTAATTCTATATATAGTTTATTATGATTAGACTTTTAACCAAATAATATTATGCATTTATATTTATTTTTGTCAATTTCAAATAGTTTTTTAAACAAAAAAACTAATCCATTTCTGAATTAGTTATATTTGAATTCAAACTTTAAAAGTTTGAATATTTTTCTTATTGGTAGCGACGGAGGGAATCGAACCCCCGACCTTCCGGGTATGAACCGGACGCTCTAGCCAGCTGAGCTACATCGCCATAAATCAAGTGAACAATATAATGTTATCATATTTATTCACGTTTGACAATATGTTTTTTTCTTTTTTTGCTCGTTTTTAATGAATTTATAACGCAATTTCTAAAGTATTCTGTAACTTTTCTTTAAATTCTTTTCTTTTTTCTTTTGAGTGTATAGTTTCTATTTTAAATGAGTCGCCAAACAATTCTTTTCCTTTGTAGATAGCCTCCCAGTCGTTTGGGGTCTTTAAAATAAAGTTTGTAATATCTTTATACAAATTATTATTATTTTCTAAAATCTTTTTTAATTGAAATAACATTTTAGGTATTTCCTTATATGTTGGATCGTAGTTTAAAGAATAATACCTTTTTACTATATCATACATTTCATCACTACTAGTAAAAACTTTCCCAGATAATATTGTTGCTACTTGTTCAAATTTTAAATTAATAAATAATTCATTATTATTATTTAACTTTTCTTCAAATTTATTAAAAATCATACTAGAATTTTTAAGATTACTTTCTTTGGGGTGCGTATAATGTTGTGTCATTTTTATATTTACACCATGTCCCATTAAAATAGCTAGTTCTTTTTCAGTTAAATTTTTATTCTCATGATATTCAGCAGTACACCAACTATGTCTTAATCCATGTGGCGTAACTTCGCCTAATGCGTTTTTATCTCTAAAATCACACCAAATTTTATATGGTGTATCAGGGTGCATTATTTTACCAAATCTACTTAATAACATATTATCAGGTGAAACATAATCTTTACCGTACCTTTCTACAAATTTATTAATTAATTCTTCACGATATTTTAAATAAACTTTAGCAATATTCATAACAAATGGTGGTAATGTAATCACACGTTCGCCATTTTCTGTTTTTGTTTCTTTTTCATAAGTAGTACCTTTTCGTTTAGTGCTAACTACGTTATGACGGACAGTAATTGTGTTGTTTTCAAAGTTAAAATCTTCTACGTGTAATCCAACTAGTTCACCTTTTCGTACACCAGAACATACAAGAATAGCAATAACGTATTTATCTCTAATGTTTTCGTCTTTTAATTTATCTAAAACATTATACATTTCTTCTAAATCATAAATTTTAGTTGTTTTTGTTTTAAATTTTGGTGGCTTTATATTTTTCATGGGGTTACGTTCTATACCGTTCCAGTCTTTACAAATATTAAAGAAAAGATTAACAACATTATAAATACTATTTTGATATTTAGTAGAAATCATTTTATTAGGATTAGTTTTATTTGGAGTTTCTTTTAAGTCATTAACAAAGGCTTGCAAATCATCTGTTTTATTTTCCATTTCTTGCATGGTAAAATTACCAAATTTAGGTATAAAAAAACCGTCTAGCATTCTTTCGTATCCATCGGCAGTAACTTCACTTAAATTACCATAACAATATTTTTCTAAAAACTCTGTTTTAAAATCCTTTACTAACATTTTTCTATATTTAGCAGTAGGAACTTTACCAAGTTTAGCTTTTGATATAAGTTCATCTCTATATTCTTTTACTTCTTTTAAACTCATATAAAAATAATCGCTATAACCATCAGGAAATAATTTATTAGGTTGAATAAAAATTCTATAATAATCCTTACCATATTTATAGATATATTTATCAATATTTGTACTGTTCTTTTTTTGTTTCTTTTTATTTTTTATTTCTATATGATTTTCAGCATATAACTTATTTCTATAATTAATAGCATCATTATCAGAATTAGCCTCAAAGTACTGTTGAATATTAACTAATTTACCAAGAGAGTTTTTTCTTTTAATTGCTACTAAATAAGTGGTATCACTATATTTATAGAGGTTATTATCAACTTTTATCATTTATTTTCTTTTTTTTATTACTATATTTATATTATTTTGATTTATGATCCATTTATCAATAGCATCTTTTTTAAAATATCTTTTATGTCCAACTCTAAAATGAGGTAAATTATTCTTCTTGATAGCCATATTTAAACTATATTTGGTAAACATAGGATAATGCTCTAATAGTTCGTTTGTGTTATAAATAATTTCTTTAGTTGTATTTTGTTCTGAAGTATTACCAGTTACGATTAAAGAAAACAAATCGCTGCCAGACTAACATCTTCTTATGATTATTTAAATATTTTATACAACATACATTACAATGGAATATCATACCAAGCAGAAGAAAAGGATATAGACCGTACCCAAAAAGAAGAAAAAATACCAAGTGTTATGTTAAATTTAGTAAAAAAGAAAAGCTCCAATATATATGAAGCCAAATTTTAGTACTCATTCTCTAGGGTACTTTTTTTATCCAAAAACGAAAAATACCACAACTATCCAAAATAAAAAATTTAATGAATAAAAGATCATCAAAAAACATCTTTATATAAATAGCTTAAAATAAATTACCTTGTTTGAATTACATTTCACCATTTTAATAAAAAAGTCTAAAAAGAACACATAATTTTAAGTTCTTCCATAATATGTCCAATATTTCCTTCACCAGCATACTTATTCATATCAAAAAAATTATCATGAATATCAACCCATTCCAAAGCATTCACTTCTTCAATTAAATTCACATCTTTATTTAATACACCATAATACACTTCTAACGATTTTGAAAACGCAATATAATCAATATTCATAAAATGAAAAAGAATAACATCATTTTTAGTAATAGCTGTTTCTTCTTCTAATTCTCGATAAGCCTCATGAAGACCATCTCCATCTTTTTCAATCTTACCGCCTACCAAGTTATACATTCCTTGATAAGGTTCTTTCGTTCTCTTACACATCAAAGTTTTAGTTTTATCTTGATTAAAAATAACAATAACATTATATTTCTTCATAAATCAAATCTCCTTAAGTTTATATTTCATGTTTCTTTAAATAATCAATAATCACAAGAAAATTAGGGTCTTCCTCATACTCTTTTCTATCAAATTCTATCCAAGCATTTGCTAAACTTTTCTCACTCTCTAATAATCCTTTTACATGAGAGTCATTCATAAGAGGATTATTCTCTTGATGTATCAAATCAAAACAACCTTCTTGTTCATACAACTTAATTTGCAAATCACATTCCAATTTATCACAACGATGAGCAAACTTAGCCTCTTTTGTTACTCGTTCATTGAACTCATCTAAAAGATTTATAATTTCTTCTTTATCAACAAAATCTTTTAAAATATGTTCTACAGCATCTTTCCCTTGTATTAATTTTTCTTTCCTAGAAATTTGATAAAAAGCATAATCTCCAATTAAAATCTCTTCCAACTCATGAATAGTTAACATAAAAATTATTCTTTTCAAATCCAACAAATAAGAAAACTGATAATAAATAGCAATCGCAAGCATTTGAGTTCCATAAATGTGTTCCGCGACACTTTCTACACGTTCTCTTTTTATATTCCAAACCAAAGGTCCAGTTCGAATAGTATTTTTAAGTTTTACACACATAGTATAAAATTGTATAATATTTTGTATTTTGTTTTCCATATAACTACTCCTATAAATAATCATTTTCTTGAAGCTTCTGAATTAACTTTTTATGAATAGGTCTTATAAAATCACACATACTTTTATCTGTTGCCTCATCAAACGTTACCCATTTAACACCTTTCGATTCATCTTCACGATATTTTAAAGGCAAAGTATCATCTGCTTCCATCAAATAAATAATATCAAAATGCAAATGAGCTGAAACATATTTTCCCCTTTTAACATGCCCTTTTACAGGAGCAGAAGAAAGAGAAAAAATAGAAGGATTTAATACTCGAACCCTTAACCCAGTTTCTTCTTTAACTTCTAGGACAGCAACACTTAAAAAATCTGTCTCACCATCCACGTGTCCTCCAGGATAAATCCAACCATCATTAATAATGTGATAAACAACTAACATCTTATTTCTTTCTTTATTTACAACAAAAGCAGAAGCGGTAAAATGTCCAAAAATATTTTCCCTAGTTAATACATCATCAAAAGTATCTATAAATTTTAAAAATTGCTCTTTATTACAAACCTCCTGTTCATTAAAAGGAACATACTGTTCTATTTCTTTTCTATAATTCATGCTCTACCTCCTCTAAAAAAGATATTCACCCAAGACTATGCCATAAACAAACTACCTTCACATAAATAAATTTTACTCTATTTACATAGAAATAGCTAAAAAAATACGAATTCACAAAAAAACTTGCTACAGGTGTGAACAATATAACTTTCTGCTAAAAATTTCAGATTAAAAAGACGTACAAGAAAATCTACTGCCAACAATCTGCGAAGAAATCAATCACAAAAACACATTAAAAAAATAGGATTTCACTTTCCTATTTTGTTTTTGACTTTTTCGTTCTTTTCTTACTATAAAACCATACGATCGCACCAACACCAAGAATAACAAGTACAATCGCAGCAATATGAGAATATTGTTCAAAAATAGCTAGTATAGATTCCCAATTTGCACCAACTGTTTGACCTGCAATCGATAAAACCGTATTCCAAATAAGAGATCCTACCACCGTATACAAAGTAAACTTCCCAAGAGGCATTTCACTCATACCAGCAGGAATAGAAATCAAACTACGAACAATTGGAATAAACCGGCAAAAAAATACTGTTTTATTTCCCTTTTTATCAAACCATTCGTCCGCCATATCAATATCTTTTTCCTTGAGCCTTAGAACTTTACCAATTTTACCACGAACAATTTTCTTTAAACGTTCCTTGTTAAAAATTTTACCAATAAAATACAAAGCATAAGCCCCAACAAGAGAACCTAAAGTTGAAGCAATAATAATTCCTACAATATTCATATTAGTATAAGTAGACATAAATCCACCAAAGAGCAAAATCACTTCAGATGGAATTGGTGGAAATATATTTTCAATAGCAATCAACAAAAAAATTCCCAAATAACCAAATTGGTTCATAATTTCAATAATCCAAGCCTGCATAACATCATTCCTTTACATGTACAAAAGTATACCAAAAAAATCTATTCTTTACTAGATTTTCTCTAAGATTTTCTGAAAAGCGTAGATTTTCATTTGGAATTCCGTTTTTTAAAAAAAACGGAATTAAGTTTGTTTATAGTATAATATATCTTATGTTTCTTTGTAGTTTTGAAGGAGGAATAGAAAATG
>CALVIF010000057.1 GCA_944329395.1 uncultured Bacilli bacterium
AATTAATTTATTAAAAATTAAAGAAGTTATATAAAATAAAAATATAAAAAAAAATTAGAAAAACTAATTTTTAAATCAACTCATATATAGTTCCATCTCTTGTATCAATAAGTTTAATTCCCCTTGCCAATAATTCATTACGAATTATATCAGCCCTTGCAAAATCTTTATTTTTCTTAGCAATTGATCTTTCATTAATTTTTTCTAAAATTTCACTTTTTAAATCTTCATCAATCTTTTTTAAATTACTTTCTAATAAATTAAGCGATAAAACTTTATCAAACTCTTCAATTATTTTAATTTTCGTAGAACCATTAACAAAATTATCTTTTAATAAATCATATAAAACCGTAAGCATTAAAGATGTATTTAAATCATTTTCAATAGCATTAGCAAATTTTGTAATATATTCATCCTTTTTAGATAAGTCAAACTCTCCAACCTCTTTAATTGCAAGAACTCGAGATTTTAATTTAGAAAAAGCATTTTTAGCTATATCTAATGATTCATAGCTAAAAACCAATGAATTACGATAATGACTATTCAAACAAAAATATCTATAATCAAGTGGATCATATCCCTTACTTTTTAACAATTCTAAAGTTAAAAATTCACCCTTCGACTTGCTCATTTTTCCAGAATTATCATTTAAATGAGCTCCATGACACCAATAGTTACACCACTTGTGGCCAAAATATGCTTCACTTTGTGCAATTTCATTAGTATGATGCGGAAAAATATTATCAACACCGCCACAATGAATATCTAAATATTCACCCAAAGTTTTTGCTGCAATTCCTGAACACTCAATATGCCATCCAGGATATCCTACGCCCCATGGAGAGTCCCATTTCATAACATGATTTTCAAATTTAGATAAAGTAAACCACAATACAAAGTCACCAGGATTTCTTTTAAACTTATCTTCCTCAACTGTATCCCTTACACCAACCATTAAATCATCTGCATTTTTTCCTGATAATTTATAATAATCATTTGCTTTAGTAATATCAAAATAAACATTACCATTTGAAATATAAGCATATCCATCAGCAAGCATTTTTTCAATCATTTTAATATATATATTAATATTATCAGTTGCCTTTTCAACTATAGCTGGTTTTCTAATATTTAAAGACTCCATATCTTTAAAAAAAGCATTAGTATAAAATTCTGCGATTTCATAAATACTTTTACCTTCTCTAGCCGCTCCAACTGCCATTTTATCTTCTCCTGAATCACCATCGCTAGTTAAATGACCAACGTCAGTAATATTCATTGCACGTTTAACTTCATAACCTAAAAATTCCAAGCCTTTTTCTAATATATCTTCAAAAATATATGTACGCAAATTACCTATATGAGCATAATGATAAACTGTCGGACCACAAGTATACATTTTTACCTTTCCCAATTCATTAGGTATAAATTCTTCCACTTGTTTTGTTAACGTATTATATAATTTCAAAAATTATCACCTCTATGTGCGTAGTATACCATAATAACAGAAAAAAAGAAACTTAATGGTTATAAATATTAGAATTTATATAATTATCTAAAATACGATTCAACTTTCTTACCCCATAAACTCTAAATTCTGTTTCAGCTTTTAATTTTTCCACAATTTCTGTTGAAATATTCTTAAACCCACTATTTTTTAATCTTAATTTTATAATCTTATTAACAGTTTTTTCATCAATTTCATTAAAATAAACAACAGCATTTAATCTATTTAAAAATTCAACACCCAAAAAATCCTTAATTTTATTTTTAAAATGTTCCAAACCATTATTAGCAAAACCAATATTATTTTGTGAAGTACCAATATTAGATGTCATAAAAATTATAACATGTGAAAAATCAACAATTTCACCAGCTGAAGAAGTCATTCGCCCATCATCAAATACCTGTAAAAATAACCTAATCACATCAGGATGAGCTTTTTCAATTTCATCGAGCAAAATAACAGAGTAAGGATATTGTTTAACTTTTGCAAGTAAAAAATTGCTATCATTATAACCAACATATCCTGGAGGAGCACCAATTATTTTACTTATTGCATGTTTTTCCTTGTATTCACTCATATCAATTTTTATAAAGGCTTCTTTAGGATATAATAATTTAGCATATTCTTTTACAAAAAATGTTTTTCCAACACCACTCTTACCAACTAAAAAAAGTGATAATGGAACATTTTTATTACTATTATTAATTACATTTATAATTTCAGTAATAGCGGCATCTTGACCTAAAACTACTTTAGTCAAAGAGTCATAAATTGTATTAAAATTAAAATTAATAATATTTTTTATAGGAATTCTAGTTTTTGCAAATATAACATCATAAACATTATCTTCAGTAACATTTTTTACTTTAACAATTTTCTTAGAAAGAATATTTAATTGATTTTCTAAAGATTCATGTTTTATTTTTAAATCAGATGCCAATTTATAATTATGAGCAATAATAGCATTATTTTTTTCAATTTTTATTTGTTCTATTTCATTATAAATTTTATTTACCTTCTTTTCCTGATTAGTATCAATAATAGAGGCTTTGCAACAAACTTCATCTAAAATATCAATTACCTTATCCGGCATTTTTCCTTGACTAATATATTTAGTAGACAAATCCACAATTAAATCAATTATTTTATCATCAATTAAAACTGAATGATAATTTTCATAAATTGGCTTTATTTTTAACAATATATTTTTAACTGAAATTGCATCAGGTTCTTCAATATAAATTTTTTGAAATCGTCTATCTAAAGCCCGTTCTTTTTCAATATATTTACAATATTCTTCTTTAGTAGTTGCACCAATAATTTTTATTTTTCCCCTAGCCAAATAAGGTTTCAATATATTGGCCGCATCAATTGCACCATCAGCCCCACCAGCACCAACTAAAGTATGAATTTCATCAATAAATAGTATTATATTATCAACATTTTCCAATTCGCAAATTATTTTATTAATTCGCTCTTCAAATTCACCTCTATATTTTGTTCCAGCTACTAATGATCCCATCGAAACACTAAGTATTTTATAGTTTTGTAACTTATAAGGAACATTTTTAGTAACAATTCTTCGAACCAATTCCTCAACTAATGCCGTTTTTCCAACTCCAGCATCACCAATTAATAATGGATTATTTTTTATTCTTCTAAGCAAGACTTCTATCATTCTTTCAATATATTCATTACGACCTATAACAGGATCAAATCCATTTTCCATATAGTATTGATTCAAATCAATTGCAAACTCCTCTAACAATATTTTTTTTTCGCCTCTATGTTTTAAATTACTCATTTTATTAGAAAATCGTTCATACAAAAAATTAATGTCAATATTCATTCCCAATAAAATTCTATTTGCAACACCTTCGCCTTCTTCTAATAAAGATATAAATAATTTTTCAACAGTAACCATACTATTTTCATCTTTACATTCATAAATAGCATTTTCAATAATTCTTTTTAACAAAGGTGTAAATAAAAACCATGTATTTGTAGTTTTACCAATTCCTATTATTTTAATAATTTCATCTTTAAAAGACTTATATGTTATACCATATTCCATTAACATTTTTGTAATCTCTAAGTTAACACAATGAAGAATAGAAAGCAATAAATGCTCACTGCCAACATAAGGATGACATAAATCAGACATTTCTTTTTTTGCCATTATCAAAATTTTTTGTGCTTCTTCATCAAATTTAGAAAACATATAATCATCTCCCTAAAAATATTTTATTTCCTAATTTAATATAAAATCAATAAATTACGTACACAAAAAAATGACAAAAAAGTTAAGAATATAAATTTAAATACCAAACAAAAATAGTCAACACACAAAGTATTGACTATATAAATAACTAATTAAATATTTGTATATATACTATCAAATCATTTCATCCTAAAATAAAATCATAATAGCAACTACAACGAATATAACAGCTAAAAGCTCCAATAAAAGCTTCCATATATTCTTTAACCATTTAGAATATGGAATATTTAAATAAGATAACACAAGCATCAAAATAACACTTGTTGGAGCAAATAACATAGTAAATCCATAGATTGATTGGAATATAATTGCAACAATTGGATAACTTGAAGTCTCAGTCACAACAGTTGTAAAATATGGTAAAACTGCCTGAAATGCATATGCAGATTCAACATTCAAAATACTAGAAATTACAGAAGTTAAAGAAAGTACAATAGCACTAAGAATATTAACTTTCTTAATTCCACTTAAAAGATAGTTATATACTTCTAATTGGAATGGATTATAGACAACAATTACCAAACATGTATAAGCCAAAATAACTAAAATACTAAGTGGTAAGGCCTTCTTAATACCATCTAAAGCTCCATCTAAAATATTATTAAATTTAATTTTATAAATTACAGAAAGTAATAAAATTATTACAAGCAATATAACTAGTAAATCAATGATTGACCAATAGCCAAAAGCATTCATTGTTCCAAACAATTTACTAAAAATTGGGAACCCAAATAATTCAAATTCAACTACAGCGCTTGTAGCATCATCAAAAGCCTTTAAACCAAAAGCATCAATCCATGGCATAAATGCTAAAATTATATTAATAAATAAAACTACAAAGCAAACAGTAAAAGGCCAAATATTATGCTTACCAGACCCAATCTTTTCTGGTACAAATACTTCATTCTCATTGTTTTGTTTTACTTGCTCTTTAACAACAATAACTTCTTCATTCTTTTTAGCTGCTTTAGTACTCTTAGTACTTTTCGTTGAAGAAGATTTTTTCTTAACACTTTCTTTCTTTCCATTAGTTGTTTCCTTAGAAGTTTTTGTCGACTTCTTTTTAATTTCCTTAATGACTTCATTATTATTTGATTCTTGTTTTTTAATATACATTAATGTATTAAAATAAAGTAAAATTAATCCAACAATTAAAATTACAACCTTAGTAATCATTTCAGATGTCAATGTAGTACCAAGAGCTTGACTAATTATACTAACATTTGAATAACCATAAGTAGTTCCAGCAATACCAATCATTGTAGAGCCAACTAAAGTTAATGCTGCAACCATTTTATCAAATCCCATCAATATAATAATTGAAACTAACATTGGAAATAAACAAAGTAGTGCTAATTGCATACCACCAATAGATGTCAAAACTGCTAGTATCAACATAATTAAAAACAATGCAAATTTTTCAGTACCTTTAAATAATTTAGCTACTTTATCTAAAAATACACGATAAGCAGGAATAATATTTAAAATACCATAAAAAGCTCCAACAGCCAAAATATAAAATGCGATGTATCCAAAATATGATACTACAGTCATAGGATAATTTGCCAAATCAAATAATCCCATTTGAATGCGCCCATCCTTAATATACTCACCAGATGATAAATGTGCAGCTGGAATCAACCAAGTAAGTAAAATAAAGCATGAAATTATAACCATGACAATTCTAATAGAATTGTTTTTTTCCTTAAAATTAAATATTATTAAAAATACTTCTACAAAAGATAATAATAAATTAATTAAATAAACAATTCCCGCATTTGGAAAAATTATTGACAACAATAAAATTACCATAGGTATAATCCATAAAGCAATCTTTAAAATATTATTTTTTTTCATAATTAACCTCCCACTATAATTATAACTACACTTAAATTATTTTACAAGCATTTGCGAAACATTAAAATATAAAAAAAGCTAGAATAAACTAGCTTCTTTAAATTATCTTTGCTTCATAGTTGGAAATAATAATACATCTCTAATAGATTCCTGCTCTAAAAATAACATACATAATCTATCAATTCCATAACCAATTCCACCAGCAGGAGGCATTCCATATTCTAATGCCTCGACAAAATCAATATCAATATCATTTGCCTCTTCATTTCCAAGAGATTTTTCCTTTAATTGTGCCTCAAATCTTTCCATTTGATCAATTGGATCATTTAATTCAGTATAAGCATTGGCAAACTCTTTTCCTGCAATAAACAATTCAAATCTATCAACAAATCGTGGGTCAGATGGATTTTTCTTTGTTAAAGGTGAAATTTCAACTGGATGTCCATATAAGAATGTAGGTTGAATTAATGTATTTTCAACATATTTTTCAAAAAATAAATTAATAATATGACCTACAGTTTGCTCATGCTCTTGAACTTCTATATTATGCTCTTCAGCTAATTTCATAGCCTCATCAACAGACATAGGAACATTAAAATCAATACCTGTTTGTTCTTTTACGGCATCAACCATACTTATTCTCTTCCATGGTCCAGCCAAGTTTATTTCATATCCACCAAAATTATAGACCATTTTCCCAATAACATCTTTAGCAATAGTTTGATACATACTTTCAGTCATTTCCATCATTCCATTAAGATCACTATAAGCTAAATACGCTTCCATTAAAGTAAATTCTGGATTATGTTTAGGATCCATTCCTTCATTTCTAAAAACACGTCCTATTTCATATACTGCTTCCATTCCACCTACAAGTAATCTCTTTAATGGTAATTCCAAAGCAATTCTTAAATACATATCCAAATCTTGGGTATTATGGTGAGTTATAAATGGTCTTGCAGCTGCACCAGTAAGTAAAGTTGAAAGTATTGGGGTTTCAACTTCTAAAAAACCACGATTATCCATAAAATTTTGAATACAACGAATAATTTTAGGTCTAGTAAACGCAACACGTCTAGACTCATCATTCATTATTAAATCAACATATCTTCTACGATATCTTTCTTCAATATCTGTTAAACCATGAAACTTTTCTGGAAGAGGTTTTAAAGCCTTAACTAAATGTACATATTTACTAGCTCTAACACTTATTTCACCCATATCAGTTCTAAAAATTGTGCCTTCAATCCCTACAATGTCACCTATATCAGATTTTTTAAATAAATCATAGACCTCTTCGCCAACAGCATCTTCTCTAATATAAATTTGTAACTGTCCATACCTATCTTGAATATGAAAAAATCCAGCTTTACCTTTACGACGTTTAGTCATAATTCTTCCAGCTACAATTACAAATTCCTTTTTTTCTTCTAACTCTTCCTTTGTTAAATCACCATAATTATCACAAATTAATTTTGAATTACTTGTAGTATCAAATCTAGAACCAAAAGGATCAATACCCTTAGCTCTAATTTCCTCAGCCTTTGCTCTTCTAACTAATTCTTGTTCACTAAATTCTCTCATATACACTCCTACTTTCTATATTGAATAACTTTTGTATTACCAATAAAATCATGTAATCCTCTACAATCATTATTTGACATAATCATAAAACCACAAATTAATAATATTATATAATTAATTAACTTTACAATAATTACTGAACTAAACCATAATTCATCTACCATAAATATTAAAAAAGCAAATGAAATCATATTAAATAATATTGAATTAACAATAAAAGATCTAAAAATATAATTATCTATTGTCAACTCATTTGAATTATTACTAACTACCCTAATTCCAAATATTTTTTTCCCAAAAGTTTGACCATCATTATAAAACTGATATATAACAAAATATAATATACATAAAAATATTTCAATAAATGATAAAAGCCCTTGTTTTTCAGCCAATCTATATAATATAGAAATAGACGAATTCATATAAACATCAATATCAATATTTTCCTCATAATAATCAATAAAAAGTTCATTTGCATTTTTATCCAAATTATTAATTGAATCATAATCCAAAAAAGGTAAGCAAATAAATGATGATATAATTAAAATTAAAAAGTTATCAAAAACAAAAGCAAATAATCTTCGAAAAAATAAATCATTAACAATCTTTTTCTTCATTTAATCTACTCTCCTTAAATTGTTTCAACATAGAAATTATATCACAAACATTAGTAGTTTTATAAATATTATTTTTAATTTCATTAGCTCCCTTTACACCTTTTAAATACCAACCAACATGATTTCTAATTTCTAAACAAGTCAATTTTTCATTTTTAAACTCTCTCAAATAATCAATATGTTTTAAGCACATATCAATTTTATCAATCTCAGATATAACTTTTTTATTATCACCATTTAAATATAAAATTGTGTTTTTAATCAACCAAGGATTTCCCAAAACACCACGTCCTATCATTACAGCATCACAATTAGTTTCATCAAGCATTTTTTT
>CALVIF010000058.1 GCA_944329395.1 uncultured Bacilli bacterium
TCATATTTAAGATGATTTTTTTTAAAGCTTTTTTATTTACCAAAAGCTTTGCAACCATCTTTTTAGCCTACCAAAAAGCTTGTAAGGGGAGTAACATTACCATTTTTAAGTTATGGAGGAAGTAGTTTATTAATTAGTATGTGTAGTATTGGTATTATTCTAAATATCAGTAAACAATAAAATTATTAAACTTATAATATTATTCAATTATATAAAGAAATTTATAAAAAAATAATAATGATATATTATTATTTTTTTCTTTATTTAGTATTTTAAATATTTTTTACCGAAGTATTATAGGCTTGCTAATAGTGGTCCTAATAAAGGCAATACTACAAATTTTCCAATTAATGCAATAAGTTGCAATAAAAACCAAGCTGTTGACACTATATTTAAAAACTTCACTAATTTCTTCTTTTCTTCATCTTTTTCATCTTTAAACATATAACATAAAAAGAAACCAAAAGGCCATAGTATACCTAAATAAAATGCACCAATATAAGCTAAAACATACTTCCAACCATATTTTTTAATCATATTATAACTCCTTTCCTATTATTAGCATAATTATAGCACATTCCTAAATAATCATATATATTTTTATCTACATAAATTTAAAACTCTTTCTATTCATAAATAAATATGCTATATTTTTAATATAAGAATAAAGAAAAGAGTGCTAATATATGAATATAGAATATTTAAAAGATAAAAAACATATTGATTTAACTCCATATTTTACTAGTAGGGGAATAGATAAAGAACACGTTCACATTGGTTTTGATGGATCATTAGATATAGGTGGAGAAACTTACTATATAAAAAGACCAGAAACTGAAGAAAAATTACTAGGAGAATTAATAGCTGTTAAATTACTAGATAAAATAAATCTACCTCATGTTCAATATTACTTAGGAAAATATTTTGATGATGTAGTTCTTATATCTAAGTCATTTAAGAAACCATCATGTAATTATATTCAAGGCCTAACAATATTAGATGATTATAATGAAACATTACCAGAACCAAAAGATATTAGTGATTTAAATAATCTTGAAGATATATGGCAAGCTTTAGAATATCGTTATTCAAAAAGAAAAACACCAGAACAAACTTTAGCAATTGTTAGCAATCTTATGGAAGAGTTAACTACTTTGTTTTCTTTTGATATTGTTATTGGGAATACAGATCGCCATCAAAGTAATTGGGTAGTTGAAGAAGGGCCAGATGGAATTAATCTTGCTACAATATATGATAATGAATATTTATTAGATGCTTATCTAGATTCTAGTCATATAACTACATTTTCTATGACAAGTAGTTATGAAGAATTATGTCAAGCAGTATCACCAGAACAAACAATTGAAAACTATATTAAAATCTCTTCTGAAGAATTTATTAATAAATTACAACAAATTAAAGAAAATCTTTCAGTAACCACTTTTACTAATGCTCTAAATGAAGTAGAACTAGATTTTAATGAAAACATTCCTATTAAAATAAAAGATAAATTAATTTCTAGTTATAGTAAACATCAAAATTTAATTTCTAATCTAATTTCTAATTATCATAGTAAATCATCATCATTAAAATGATAAATTTTAAACATAAAAATAAAAACCTATAAAAAATAATTTTATAGGTTTTATTTTATAAACCTCTAACCAATTTATATTGTGGAGGTTTATGATCAAATAACTTATCATCCATCTCAGACCAATAAAATGAACATTTACTTAATAATTCTCTAAATTCATTAGAATCACTTCTACCTTTAAGAGCATTAGAAATCATACTCTCATCAGTAGCAATTCTAAATTCATCAACAACAATTCCACGTTCTTTCATTAACTCATATTGTTTTTTAATAGAAGATAAATATTTATAATAATAATCTTTTTCCTGATCATATGTTAAATTATCAGTAATACTATCTGTAAAAGTTAAAGGTCCACAAAAAATGTATTTTTCATGAAAAACAACTGTAGCTTTTGCTTCTAATTGATTATCTTTATTAGTAATAACAACATGTTTATTATTAGGATCAAGTATTCCGTCAATCATAATTTTAGACCCTGAACCAGAAAATGTTGAGCAAACCTTTAATAAATAACCTAATGCTAAATTAAAAGGATCACAACTTGCTAACCATTTAACATTTTTATCATTAAATTCCATCACAAGATTTTTAAAATATAATTCATCATTTTGTGTATTTTCTAACGCATATAAATAAAAATCTATAATATTACGTAGCTCTGAAGCATCATAAGTTTCTAATAAAAATATTTGATAATAAGGCTTTAAAAAAGGATAAGCATTAATCAAATCTACTTTTTCTTTATAATCCTTAACATCTTCTAGAATAATAGTTTTCCCGGTATTTTTAACTTTTTTCAACTTCTCATCATCTCCAGGTAAGCTCAAACCACGATTAGTTATTGCTTTAATTCTATTTTTATTAATCTTTTCTATGTGCTTACTAAATGTTTTAAAATGATTAAATATTCTGCTATAAAATAATATGTTATCTTTAAATTTCCCATCACCAATAGCACTTAACAATATATTAGCATATTTATTTACATAATGTAAATCAGTTATATTAGATATAAACAAATTAATATCAGCTTCACTACAAGTAGCATATAAATATTTAATTGTATATTCAATATAATCTAATTCAATACCACTCTTAGAAAAGTAACCTAAAATGTGACATATGTCAAAAAAATCAGTTTTTAAAATTGGATTTATGTTTTCTTTAAGTTTTGCATATCTTTTATAATTAGAATGAAGTCCCTTTACTAAATCATTATCTATTTTAATATGTTCTAATTCTTCTTCAGACATAATTATATAATTAAATGTTGGAACTATCTCTAATAATTGTTCCATTTTTTCTTCCATAAGTCACCTCCTTTAAACAAAGCTTTGTAGATTATATCACATTTTTCAAATTAATGCAAATAAATAATTTATATAATGATAAAATTAACTCATTTTAAAAAAATTATTGTAAAAAAATATTAAAAATATCCTAATAAATAATATATTAATAAAGAAAAAATATGTTACTTAAAATATTAATTTAAAATATAATAATATATATAATTATTGTTTAATCAATTATTTAAAGAAAGAAATGATTTTATACAACAAATCATGAAGAATTTATTTGATATTGTATATTTAATTACAGTAGTTAGCCTAGGAATTATAATGATAAGAAAATCTAAAGGAGTAAAAGAATATTTATTATTCGGAATCATGGCTGTTGTACTTGGTCTAGGAGATTCATTTCATTTAGTACCAAGAATGATTGCTTTATGTACAACAGGTTACAAAGATTATTTAGTTCCTTTAGAATTGGTAAATTTATTACATCTATTACAATGACTATTTTTTATATTTTACTTTATTATGTATGGAAAATTAGATATAAAGTAGAGCAAAAGAAATTATTAACTATATCTTTCTATGTACTTGCATTAACTAGAATTATTTTATGTTTATTTCCGCAAAACAATTGGACTAGTGCCGATGGAGCCATATCTTCGGCAATATATAGAAATATTCCATTTGCTATAATAGGTTTAATAATAATATTTTTGTTTTACTTTAGTTCTAGAAAAAATAATGATAAAAACTTTAAAAATATGTCTCTTACAATTGTATTAAGTTTTGGTTTTTATATTCCTGTAGTATTATGGGCTGATGTAAATCCATTAATAGTAATGCTTATGATTCCTAAAACATGTGCATATGTTTGGACTGTTTTAATAGGTTATATAGATATAAAAAAGAAATTAAAATAATAAAAGATAAATACATAAGAAGAAACTAATAAAATCTTAGTTTCTTCTTTTTATAATAAATTTATAATATAAAAGCTATCAGATTAGATTAGGTATCGATTTAAGTAATAAAAATAGACTAAAAAACAAGTATATGATAAACTATAAGTGTAAATAATATATTATAATAGGAGAGATAAAATGGAAAGATTAAAAGATAAAGTTGCTATTATAACAGGAGCAGGAGCTGGTATGGGTAAAGAAACAAGCCTTTTATTTGCTAAAGAAGGCTGTAAGGTTGCTGTTTTTGAAATTAATGAAGAAGCAGGAGAAGACACAGTAAATCAAATTTGTCAAAATGGCGGTACTGCAAAATTTTGGAAAGTAGATGTTTCTAATGAAATTAATGTAAAAGAAGCAATAGATCAAGTAGTAGAAACATTTGGTAAAGTTGATATTTTAATAAATAATGCTGGTATTGTTGGAGTAGATAAAAAAACGCATGAATTAACAACCTCTGAATGGGATCAAGTATTTAATATTGATGTAAAAGGTGTATTTTATTGTACAAAATATATAATACCACATATGTTAGAAAACAAAAAAGGAAGCATTGTTAATTTATCAAGTATTTATGGTACACTAGGATCACATGAATTAACACCATATCATGCAGCAAAAGGAGCTGTATTTGCTATGACTAGACAAGATGCATTAAGTTATGCAAAAGATAATATTAGAGTTAATTCAATTCATCCAGGAACTATCATGACACCTCTTGTAAAAGAACTAGGTTCTAGAATGGAAGGTGGTCTAGTAGCCTATGAAAAATTAATGAGTGAAAAACATCCAATTGGTCATGCTGGAGAGCCAATAGATGTTGCATATGGATGCTTATATCTAGCAAGTGATGAAGCAAAATTTATAACAGGTGCTCAATTATATATTGATGGTGGCTATTCAGCAATGTAATATAAATTAAAAACAAGATAAAAATAATAATAATATCTTGTTTTTATATATAAAAAAGAAAGTAGGAAAAAGATGCATAAAGCAAAAATAATTTTAGATATTATAATGACAATATTAATAATTATATTAATGAAAATTAGTATAACAGGCTTAAAACTCCATGAAATAATAGGAATAATAATATTTTTTTTATAATTCACAAAATATTAAATTATAAATATTTTAAAAGTTTAATTAAAAATTTTTCTAAAATTAAATTGAAACAAAAAATAATAATTATACTAGATATAATATTATTTATCTTTATAACATTAATAATTATCTCTGGTATTTTTATATCAAAATCCCTATTTTCGTTTTTTTCTATTAAATCAATTACTAATATTAAACAATTACATACATTCTTTTCATGGTGGACTTTAATTATTATTTCAATCCATATAGGATTTCATATCCAACAAATATTATCTATTTTAAAAAGAAAATTATCATTATTTAAAACTAAAACAATTAAATATATTATATTTTTAGTATATTTAATATTTGCTTTTTCAGGTATAATCTCATTAAGTAAATATTCAATTTATAGTAAATTATTTTTAATACAAAATAATAATAAAAACAATTATATAATTAAAGGAAATCATTATCGTAAACAAAATAAAAATAAAAATCAAAGTAAAAGTAACATATTAGATACAATAAATATTTTAGTTTTATTCTCAGGTAGTACTTATTATGTAATTAATTTAATTGAATCAAAAAAGATTATCTATAATAATAAAAAACAATTCAATGTCTTGAATTGTTTTTTTATTTACAAAAAATATTTCAAATTATTGAATAAATTCTTATTATTTAATAATTATAATTGACATATTTCGACAAAAGTAGTATAATAATGCCGATTTAACGTTTAGGAGGGGAATATGGAGGAAATAAATTTAAGTGAAGTATATAGTTATTTTAAGACTAAAATGCTTTGGATTTTAATAGCAGTAGCAGCAATTATTATCTTTGGTAATCTTTTTACAATAATTACTAGAGTTCCAATGTATCAAAGTAATACCACTATTGTATTAGTAGGAGAAAGTAAGGATGGATACAGTCAGTCACAATCACAATTAAATCAAAATTTAATAGGTACTTATAGTCAAATAATAAAAAGTAGAAAAGTACTTAATCAAGTAATTGAAAATTTAGATTTAAAAATGACTGCCCAAGAATTAGCACAAAATATTACAACATCATCTGTTCAAGATACAGAAATTATCCAAATTGTAGTTGAAAATAAAAAAGCAAAGGACGCTCAAAAAATTACAGATGAAGTTGCTAAGGTTTTTGCTAAAGAAATAAAAGATATTTATAATCTTGAAAACGTTGAGATTATTGATAAAGCAGAATTAGCAAAAGATCCTTACAATGTAAATTTCTTAAAAGATAATGTAATTTACTTAGTAATTGGTCTAGTTTTATCATTTGGAGTAGTATTTGTAATGTATTATTTCGATACATCTATTAAATCAAGTGAAGTAGTAGAAGAAAAATTAGGATTAACCGTAATTGGTATTGTTCCTAAAGAAGAAAGGGAGTAAGAATATGTCAGCAGATTTAGTAATTAATGTAAATCCAAAATCTATCTTTAGTGAAGCGATAAAGACAATTCGTACTAACTTAGCATTTTCTATGATAGATAAAGAAATTAAAACTATTCTTTTAACTTCTCCTCAATCTGGAGATGGAAAAAGTTTTATTACAGCAAACTTAGCAGTAGCATATGCACAAGAAGATAAAAAAGTATTAGTAGTAGATTGTGATCTTCGTAAAGGAAGACAACATCAAATATTTGAAGTAATGAATTTAACTAGTGGAGGATATTCTAATTTAATCTTAAATTATAAAGATGACACAAAACTAGATAAATACATTATAAATACAAGTAATAAAAATATTGATCTATTGCCTACCGGACCAACTCCACCAAATCCAGTAGAATTGTTAGCTTCTGAAAGTAATAGAAAATTAATAGAAAGAATAAAAAAAGATTATGATGTCATTTTATTAGATTGTCCACCTGTATTAGGGTTAAGTGATACGATGATTATGACAAAATATAGTGATGCAAACCTTATCGTAGTAAGTAGTAGAAGAACAAAAATAGAAAGTCTTGATAAAGCCAAAAAAGTATTTGAACAAGTAAAAGCAAATATAACAGGAGTGGTCATCAATAGAGCCTCTGTAAAAGATAATAGTTATTATAGTTATTACTCTAATGAGTATTATGGAGAAACATCTAAGAAAAATAAGAAAAAGAAATAAGATAATGAAAGATATACATTCACACTTGTTAGCTGGAATAGATGATGGTTGTAAGGATATTGGTGAGAGTCTTACACTATTAAAATCAGCTTCAGAACAAGGAATTACCGATTTAGTATTAACTCCACACTATATGGAAGATACTAAATATAATGCAAACAACGAAGAAAAGAATAAAAGGTTTGAAGAATTAAAAGAAGAAGCAAAAAAACAAGGAATAGAAATTAATTTGTACTTAGGAAACGAAGTATATATAACAGAAAAATTTTTAGACTTATTAGAAAAAAAAGAAATAATGACAATTAATAATTCCAAATATTTATTAATTGAATTTCTGGTAAACATCTGTCGATATTAATTTTTGCAACTAGATTTTGTGAATCTATAACATATTTTGAAAAAACACAATTTGAAAAAAATGATATAAAAATCATAAAAACAGCTATAAAAATAGCAAATATAATTTTATTAAGTTTCAACAAAGACCTCCTTATTCTATTTTGATAATTGGATTGATAAAGAATATAAAAAATTGAATAAAAATACAATTACATTATAAATGCATTTACATAATTTGTCAATGATTTAATTAAAATTCTTTCAATTTGCAATTTTTAAGGTTACTATTCAGAATTAAGTACCAGTGGCAAGTATTGATAAATTATTCAATTCCTCGGTTCAATACGATATTTAAGAATTTGTAATATAATTTATTGAGCCTCTTTCACTCAGACCCTCACTACGTGAGTACCGTGAACATTACT
>CALVIF010000059.1 GCA_944329395.1 uncultured Bacilli bacterium
TCACAATATTATTTTAATACAAAAGAAAACAACCACAAAGTGGTTGGCGAATGAAATTTATTTCATTCTTTTTTTATATAAAAAAATCTCTTTTTAAATAAAGAGATTTAATTTATTGATATAGTTCTTGTTTTAATAAATTTAAATTATTTTCCATTATAATTAAATAGTCTTTTTCTTCAGAACGTTCACTATCTGAAATATTATCTAATTTATGTAGTTCTGTAATTTTTATATCTGGATATTTTTCAATAAGTTTTTTTGTGTTGTCGCTAGGTGTTTCATCAACAAATGTATATATATAGCTAATTTTCTTTTCATTTATTAAATTTTCAACATCGCTTATTGTTTTATCAGTTGCTTTGTCGTCTATACAAAGGACTTCTAAACCATATTTTTCTAAAAATTTTAAGGCTTCATTATTAACAACAAGGGTTTTGTTAGTTGTATTTTCTATTGTTATACGATAATTAACATCTAATTCAGAAAGTTTTATTTTTAAATTTTCATAATTTAAATCGACTTCTTCTTTTAATACATTGCTTGTGATATATTCTTCTAAACCAATTCTTATATTTTGAGCCATCATTAATAATGCTGATGGATGTAGCCATAATTCTTCTGGTGAGTAGTTTGCTTCAAGAACATATGCACTATCTATTATCTTTAAATTTGGATTAAGATCTAATAAATCAATGGCTAAATTTCTTTCTTTTTCAATTTGCCCATTATAAATAAATAAGTCATATTTACTAAAATCTTTTTTTTGTTTGGAACTGAATTTATATTCATTTATATTTACTCCGTCTGGATATATTGATGATATTTTTGCGTGTTCAGAATATAAATTTTTGGTTATATATTCATTTGGATAGTTTGTGACAATTATATCAATATTTTCCATATTATCAGTACTACATCCTGTTATAAATAATGTTATAATGAAAAGCATTGCTAATAAAATATAATGTTTTAACTTTGGCATTTTTTATTCTCCTTACGTGGTACAGGATCATACCCAGCTTTTGTCCATGGTGTGCAACGTATTAATCTTCTTATTGTAAGAAAAGTTCCTTTTAATGTGCCATGATTTTCTAATGCTTCAATAGCATAGTTTGAGCATGTTGGTATATGTCGGCAAGACATATGGCAACTTAGTGGTAACTTTTGATATGTTTTTATTAAAAAAATAAGAAAAGATTTCATTTGACCACCTTTTTTATGATATATTCTCCTGTATTAATAATTTATCTTATTGTTTAATTTTACTACATTTGTCTTAAAATAGCAATTATAAGTATACTAATTTAATTAATTTTGATATACTTATCATGGTGAATAAATATGGAAGAATTATTTGAAAAATTAAATATTAAACCGAAAGATCTTAGACTTTATACTACTGCTTTTTCACATAGTAGTTATGCTAATGAACATAAAGCTAAGGGCGATTATGAAAGATTAGAATTTTTAGGAGATTCTGTTGTTGATTTGGCTATTGCTGATTATTTATATTCTCATAACGGTGTAGATGAAGGTGAAATGACTAAAGTTAGGGCTAGTTATGTTTGTGAAAATGCTTTGTATGAGTATTCGACTGATTTAGGTTTAAATAAATATATTAAAGTTGGTCATGGTGAAGAAAAAGAAGGTGGACAATATAAAAAAGCGATTGTTGCTGACATTTTTGAAGCTTTGATTGGGGCAATTTATTTGGATTTAGGATATGCTACAGCTAGAAGAGTTGTATTAAATATTATTGTTCCTTATATTGAAAATCCTAAAATAACTTTTTTTAGCGATTATAAGAGTTCATTACAAGAGTATGTTCAAACTGAACAAAAAAGTGTTTTTTATGAGTTGGTTGATGAGTTTGGTCCTGCTCATGATCGTACCTTTAAAGTTGTAGCTAAAATAGATGATATGGTATATGGGATTGGAATAGGTGGTTCTAAAAAAGAAGCGGAACAAGAGGCTGCTAGGGAGGCTTTGAAAAAATTAGCAGTTTAGGTTTGTGTTTTTTTTAAATTAATGTTATAATTACTGTGCTCTTTTACAAAACAGTTCTTTATAAATATATGTATTAAGAAAGGAGAAGTTATGAGTAAGATAAAAATATTTAGTTTGGGCGGTTTAAATGAAAATGGTAAAAATATGTATATTGTTAAAGTTAATGATGATATTTTTGCTTTTGACGCAGGACTAAAGTATGATAATGACTTAAATTTAGGGATAGATTATATTATTCCTAACTTTGATTATTTAATAAAAAATAAAAAACATTTAAAAGGGATATTTTTAACTCATGGTCATGAGGGAAATATGGGGGCTGTGCCAGATATTATTAGTAAGCTTCCTAATGTAGCGGTTTATGGTACTAAATTAACATTAGATATTGTTAAAAGTGATATGGATAGTGCAACAATTGCAAAGACTAATTTTAAAGAAATTAGGCCTCATTCTAAAATTGAATTTGGTCCTAATGCTTTATTTCCTATTAGTGTAACACATTCTATTCCTGATGCTGTATGTTATGTACTTTATACAGAGGATGGAGCTATTGTATATACAGGTGATTTTGTTTTTGATTCAACTATGATTGGTCCATATAAAACCGATATTGGCAAGTTGGCTTATGTAGGTAAACAGGGGGTTTTGTGTTTACTTTGTGAATCATTTTATGCTGATAGAGAAGGACATACTAGTCCTAATAACCGAGTAGCTAGTTTTATTCGCGAAGTGTTGGCAAAAAACTCAAATCGTATAATTGCAACTGTTTTTCCAGCTCATATTTATCGTATTCAAGAACTTTTTAATGAAGTTTCCAAGACTCATAGAAAAATAGTGATTATGGGTAAAGCATTACAAGATGTTATTAATAGAGCACTTGAGATGGGATATTTAACGATTGATAAGAGTAGAATTGGTACATTAAATGATTTGGAAAACAAAGATGTTGTTGTGTTTATTTCTGATGAGAAAGAAAAACCTTTTGCTAATTTGGAAAGAATTATAAAAGGTTACGATAAATATATAAAAGTAAAAGATACAGATACTATATTTATTACAGAACCAAGTTATCCTGGAATTGAAAAGAGATTAGCTGTCGTTATGGATGATATTGCTATGTTAGGTGCTAATGCTGTTTGTTTATCTAGTAAAAAGCATCTTTTGCATCATGCTTCAAGAGAAGATTTAATGTTAATGATTAATTTAATGAATCCAAAATATTATTTTCCAGTAAAAGGTGAATATAGGTTGCAATATGCAAATGCTGAAATAGCTGAGGAACTTGGTATTCCAAAGGAAAATATTATTTTAAAACAAAATGGTGATGTTGTAGAATTTGTTAATGGTGTTAATACTAATTCTGTTGAACATGTTGAAGTAGATAATATTTTAATTGATGGAAATAGTAAAGGAGATATTGGAGATCTTGTTTTAAAGGATCGCGAAATGTTAGGTGAGAGTGGAATTGTTATTATAAGCTGTACACTTGATAAGCAATCTAAGAAAATTTTAGGAGGGCCTGAAATTTTAACACGTGGTTTTATTTATGTTAAAGAAAGTCAGGATTTGCTAGAAGAGACTAAAAATATTTCTCGTGATACTATTGAAAGTAATATTACTATTAATTCTAAAAGAGTTGATTATGCTAAAATTAAGAATGATGTTCGTGATGTTTTAGGGAAATTCTTTTATAGTGAAACTGGAGCAAAACCAATGATTATTACAGTTATTCAAGAAATTTAAGTTTTTTGAATAACTTAAATGTTCTCGTAGCTCAGTAGGATAGAGCAATCGCCTCCTAAGCGATAGGTCGGCAGTTCGATTCTGCCCGGGAACGCCATTTTTGTATTTAATAGACTAATTTAAAATAAATTAAATTAGTCTTTTTTTGTTTTAAGTTTAATTAGTGAAGAAAACAGAACTGTTATAAGATGGATTTTAAAAAAATCTTGTAAAAGCATTATTTAGAAGTTGAAAAAGTTAGAGAAAATATAGATTATAAAAATAAGTGGAAATTTAATATATTTGAGCGATTGACTTTATAATTTAATATGTTTACAAAGATATAATTTCATCAAATAATTATGGAATTTACAGATTAGAAATTAATGAAATGTTTTGTCTATTTAATAATGAAGAAAAAATTTATTATATAAAATTTTTTTAATGGTGTATCTTAAAGTAAATATTTGTATTGTTTTTAGTAATATGATATAGTATCATATACTTAAAAGCAGGGTAAAATTATTAAAGATGATGACAAAATAATTTGTTATATAAAAAAACAAACAAAATTTATCAAAATGAGGTGAAAATATGTGTTTTATTGTTCCGTATGAAAATTCAATAATAAGAGGAGATGGTGCTTTTATAACTCCAAATAATAAAATTATATTAACCTCATCGCATGAATTATTTTCATACGAATATTGTAATGGACAAGGTAGCTTTTTATGGACTGATGGAAATCATTCCAAATCAAAATTAACAAAAGAACAACTTATATTATATAAATTATGGCTCGAATCAAATAGATATCCAAGAAATATGCATACTGATTTTATGGTATATGTTTTAGGCTTTGATAAAATAGAAACTATTATGAAAAGGGCAATATTAACGACATCAGATTGTCCACATATAAAATATTATAATTATTATTTAATGGATTGGCGAATAGAACAAACTGAAAAGAAAATATATAATAAAGAAACATGTACTTTTGAATTTAAAGATGCTAATATATGGATTAATAACAACATTGAAGATAGAAAAGTAAAAGAAGAACTTGATGATATTAAGTCAAAAGTATTAAGAAAAGATAGAACTCCTTTTTTAAAATAAAATATTAAATTAGATACAAAAAATACTGAATTAACTGAAGGTGTTTTATTCATTAAGATTCATATTTTTTTATTTATATTTGTGCATCATAGCTTTAAATATAATAATTTACTTTTACTAAAAAAACCGGCTTTAGGAGTATCTGCATTTATAGTTTTAAGTGGATTTTTGAATGGGTATATTTATAAAAACAAGTATTCAAAATTTAACTTTAAAGATTTGGTGACATTTACTTGGAAAAGAATTAAAAAGTTTTATCCATTGCATATCTTGATGTTATTAATAACGATTAGTTACTCAGGACTTTTTAATTGTAATTTTCTGTAAAGTTGTAAATTTTTTTTATTATGGAAATACTAAGTATTAGATGTAGTTATATAATGTTGATAGAAGGATGAAATTATGGCAGTAAATAGAAATGAAGTTAAATATAGAAAAATGAAAGTTAGAAGAAAATTAAAAAA
Source organism: uncultured Bacilli bacterium (assembly GCA_944329395.1). Classification (GTDB taxonomy): domain Bacteria; phylum Bacillota_I; class Bacilli_A; order RF39; family UBA660; genus CAG-877. Next base: position 5,319 of record CALVIF010000059.1, read on the forward strand.
AATTTTATTATGATGCTTGTTTTTTTTATTAATAGTGTTTTTTGTTATATTTAATTTATTTAAACTTTTATTTAAAATGGTTGATGATGAAGTTCATATTATTGATGAGACTGATAATTATACATTGAAAATTGATTATCCTATTTTTCATATTAAGAAAGTAGACGATTTAGTAGTGAGATATGTTAAGAATAAACAGGACGAATTTATTGATACTGTTAAGAAAATAGATTATAAAATAACTGCTAAATATGATTTTATTTTGAATGTTAGTTTTAATAATTATAAAGATATAATAGATATTAAAATGAATACTTTCTCTTATACTGGTGGCGCTCATTATGTTCGAGATGATAGTACTTATCATTATAATAAAAGAACTAATAAATTTATGCAATTATCTGATTTTTTTATTGATTATGCGTCATTTGAGAAAATTGATGATTTAGCATATGCATATCTTATGAAGTTAAATGAAAAAGAATTAAGATATAATTTTAATGAAACTTGGGTTAGAAAAGGTATTGCTTCTGATAATATTAATTATGAGCATTTTATGTTCAAAGATAGTGGTTTGGAAATTTTATTTCCTCCGTATCAAATTGGTCCTTGGTCAGATGGTGAAATAAAAATAGTTATTCCTTATGATAAATTAAATGAATTATTGAAAGAAGAATATAGAGGTGAGGCATCGCAGGTAAAAGAAGAAGTTTTAGTTCCTGAGATAAGAAATTTAGAAAAATATGCTGATAAGAAATTAATTGCTTTTACATTTGATGATGGACCAAATACTCGTACGACAAATATTTTATTAGATAATTTAGAAAAATATGATGCCAGAGTAACATTTTTTGTATTAGGAAGTAGAATCGACAATCATGCTGAAGTGTTGAAAAGGGCTTTTTTACAGGGCAATCAAATTGGTAGTCATACCTATAATCATAAAAATTTGACTCTTCTTAGTGATAAAGAAATTTTAGCGGAAATTAATGATACAAATGCTAAGATAAAGGAAATTACAGGAGAAATACCAATTCTTATAAGACCACCATATGGTAGTACAAATGCAAAAATAAAACAATTAAGTAATTTAAGTACAGTGTTATGGAATGTTGATACTTTAGATTGGAAATATAGGAATAAGGAAAAAGTTTGTGAAGAAATATTAAATAATGCTCATGATGGTGCAATTATTTTATTACACGATATATATGATTCATCAGTTGAGGGAGCAATTATGGCTATGGAAGAATTATCTAAAGAAGGATATGCTTTTGTTACGATTAGTGAGATGGCTACTTTAAAAAATAGAAATTTAAATAATCAAGAAACTTATTTTAATTTTAAGTAGTTTTTATTCATATGATATTCTTATAATTGCTATTATGGTTGTAATTGTAATTTTTTGATTTTATTGTATAATATTAGTGTATTAAAAGTATTGATGTTTGTTTCAATATTTTTAATAAAGTAAGGAGAAAAATATGGATTATTATTTTAGTTATGGATTAACTTTTTTGGCACTTATCATTACTCTTGCGGCACAGTTTTATGTTAATTCATCATATTCTAAGTATAAAAAAGTAAAAAATGCAAGAGGTTTAACTGGAAAAGATGCTGCTAGAATGATGCTTGATAAAAATGGATTAAATAATGTTAAAATTGGTGTAGTTAATGGCTTGTTGAGTGATCATTATGATCCTAGAACAAAAACAGTAAATTTGTCTAATGATATATATTACGGTGCTAGTGTTGCTAGTGTTAGTGTTGCTTGTCATGAGTGCGGTCATGCTATACAGGATAAGAACAATTATGTTTTTATGCGTATTAGAGCTAGTTTAGTTCCAATTGTTAATTTGTCATCTAGATTAGGTTATTTTGCAATTTTATTTGGACTAATATTTAGTTTAATTAATTTAATTTGGTTAGGTATTTTTGCTGAAGTTGCAATTTTAGCTTTTCAAGTTGTAACTTTACCGGTTGAATTTGATGCTAGTGGAAGGGCTTTAAAAGAGATAGAAAATATGGGGATTTTAGCAGCTGATGAGAAAAGTGGAAGTAAAAGAATGTTAAGATCTGCAGCATTAACATATGTTGCAAGTGTTGCGGCTACTTCGCTAGAAATATTTAGACTTTTATTAATTGCTAGAAGTAGAAATCGTGATTAATTGGTATAGTTTTTTTTAACTAGAAATTTATGTGATATGAACTCTGTTTTAAAAACAGAGTTTTGTATTTTAAAAGACTGAATCTTTGTTATTAATATTTTTTTATTTTAATAATTAATTTATTAAAAATATAAATACGTATGGAAAGTATTATAGTTTTTTGATATAATTTAAGT
>CALVIF010000060.1 GCA_944329395.1 uncultured Bacilli bacterium
AGTTGATGAAATAAATACACTTATTTTTCAATATGAAAAGACACATCCTGAAAGTAAAGGAATGGGAACTACTTTGGTTATGGCGGTGCTTACAAAGGAATATTTACTTTTTGGTAATGTTGGTGATTCTAGTGGCTTTGTAATGAAAGATAATAAACTTCATAAAGTTACTTATGATCATACACTAGTTAATTTATTGGTTAGTGCTGGTGAACTTACGAAAGAGGAGGCAAGTGTTCATCCAAAGAAAAATGTTTTGATGAAAGCATTGGGGGCTTCTTTAGAAATAGATGTTGATATATTTGATTGTGATATTGATGTTTCAGAAATATTACTTTCTAGTGATGGTTTAACTAATATGTTAGATAAAGATCAAATTGAAAAGGTGTTGTTGTCTGAGGGAAGTGTTGAAGATAAAGTTATTAAGTTAATAAAAAAAGCTAATAATAGGGGTGGAACAGATAATATTTCGGTTGCTTATTTGATTCGTGAAGAAGAAGGTGGCAAAAATTGATAACAAAAGGACAAAAAATAAACGATCGTTATGAAATAATTCGTGCTATTGGCGAAGGTGGAATGGCTAATGTTTATCTTGGTTATGATACAATTTTAGATCGAAATGTAGCTATTAAAATATTACGTGGTGATTTATCTAATGATGATAAATTTGTTAGGCGTTTTCAAAGAGAAGCATTGTCGGCTTCCTCTTTAGCTCATCCTAATATTGTTGAGATGTATGATGTTGGTGAGGATAATGGACTATACTATATCATAATGGAATATATAGATGGAAAAACATTGAAACAGTTGTTAAAAAAACGCGGAAGTTTAACTTTATCTGAAGCTATTGATATTATGTTACAGCTGACCGATGGTATGGCACATGCACATAGTTCATATATTATTCATCGTGATTTGAAACCTCAAAATGTTATGATTAAGGACGATGGTCAAATAAAAATTACTGATTTTGGAATTGCAATGGCACTTAATTCTACCCAGTTAACACAAACGAATTCAGTAATGGGGTCTGTTCATTATTTACCGCCTGAACAAGCAAGTGGTAAGGGTTGTACGACGAAGAGTGACATTTATTCAATGGGAATTATTTTTTATGAGTTATTAAGTGGTAGTTTGCCTTTTAAAGGTGACAACGCTGTTGAAATTGCGCTTAAGCATATGAGGGATCCTCTTCCAAGTTTAAGAGATGAAAACCCTAGTATTCCACAAAGTATTGAAAATATTATTCGTAAGGCAACTGCAAAAAATCCTAAAAATCGTTATGATGATGCTAAAAGTATGCATGTTGATTTATTAACTGCTCTTGATGATGAAAGAATGAATGAAGAACCATATCAATATAAGTATCCAGAACATGAAGTTGATAAAAAAGTAAAAACTAAGGAAAATGTTTCTTTGGATGATGAAGAGGATGACGAAGAAAAAGAAGAAGAAGTTGCAACTAAGATTACTGAAAAGAAGGATACAGGTACTAATATTTTTATAGTTATATTAATTATTATTTTTGTTTTGCTTTTATTAGCTATTTTTACAGTATTTTTTATATTACCTAAAATGTCTGCTCCTAAAGATGTAGCTGTTCCTAGTTGTGTTGGCTTAAAAGTTAGTGATTGTGAAAAAAAATTACAGCAAGCTGGTTTTGAGGTTGAAACTGAAATAAAGACTGAGTCATCTGATCAAATAGAGAAAAATAGAGTTATTAGAACTGATCCAGAAGAAGGACGAAGTGTTAAGGAAGGAACTGTTATTACTATATATAAATCTGTAGGAGAAGAAGTTTATACAATTGAAGATTATATTGGTAGAAATTATATTGAAGTTCAGACAATTCTTGAGACTAATTATGGACTAGTTGTTAATATTGAAAAAAGAGATATAGATGAAAATGATGATAAGGAATATGATGAACAAGAAATAATTGGACAATCTTTAGCAGCTGGTTCAGAGGTTAAAGAGGGTGATGAAATAACGTTATTTATTCCAAATATTATGGATAAATTTCCAGATATGAATGCTGAAGGATGGACAATTGATGATGTTAATGCGTTTGCTAGCGAATATCAATTGAATGTTTCGGTTGAGTATCAGGAAACTACGCAATATGAAGAAGGTAAGGTTATTAGTCAATCTAGACCAGCTGGTAGTTCAATTTATAAGGGTACGTCTTTGAGAATTGTTGTTGCAAAAAAGCCGGAGGAGAAGAAGCCTGAAAATCCTTCTGGTGGTAATAATGATGAAAGTGATGGTTCAACAGATAAAGAACCAAGTAGTGATAAAGATAAAAAAAGTAATTAGTGAGGGATTTATGCAAGGACAAATTGTTAAAATAGTTAGTGATTTACATTATGTTAGTTGTAATGGTAATTTATATCCTTGTAAGTGTCGTGGAATATTTAGAAAGGAACATATTTTTCCGTTAGTCGGAGATTATGTTCTTTTCAATATAGATAAGAAATTAATTGAAAAAATATTGCCACGAAAAAATGAATTTAGCAGACCTAAAGTAAGCAATATTGATCAGGCGTTTATTGTTACAAGTTTAATTAAACCTGATTTTTCTTTGAATTTATTAGATAAATTGTTGGTCACAATGGAATTGCATAATGTTGAACCAATTATTTGTATTACAAAAGAGGATTTGGCTTCTGATTTACAGTTAGAATATTTTAGAAATATTTTAAATTATTATAGTAAAATTGGCTATAAAGTTGTATCTAATACTGATGTTTGTAAAATAAAAACACTTCTTTGTAATAAAACTAGTGTATTTGTTGGTCAAACAGGAGCTGGTAAAAGTACTTTGTTAAATAAACTGAATCCACAGTTAAATTTGGATACTGATGAAATATCTATTGCACTTGGAAGGGGAAAACATACGACTAGAGTAGTATCGTTGTTTGAGATGTTTGGTGGGAAAATTATGGATACTCCTGGTTTTTCAGCGTTAGATTTTTCTAATTATTCTAAGGAGGATATTAGAGATTCATTTGTGGAATTTTCGAGTTATCGCTGCTCTTATGGGGATTGTATGCATACAAGAGAAGATGATTGTGCAGTTAAGAATAATGTTTTGAATAATAATATATTAGAGAGTAGATATAAGAACTATTTAAGCTTTATAGAGGAGGCTAAAAAATGAAAATTAGTGCTTCATTTTTAAATAGTAAAGATGTTGTTAAGGATTTGGTTAAATTAAATGAAACAGATGTTGATTATATACATCTTGATATTATGGATGGAAAATTTGTTAAGAATAAGACTATGCCTTTTAGCGAAATGAAGAATATATATAAATATACATCTAAGCGATTAGATGTTCATCTAATGGTTGAAAATCCGATGACTTATATTCCTTTATATGCTTCACTTAATACAGAATATATAACATTTCATGTCGAAATAAATAATGATATAGAAGAATGTCTAAAGCTTATTAAAAGTTATTCAATTAAGGCTGGGTTAGCAATTAAGCCTGATACAAAGGTGAGTGAGTTGGTACCTTATTTACCACTTCTTGATATGATTTTAGTTATGAGTGTTGAACCTGGGTTTGGTGGTCAAACTTTTATTGAAGAGACAGTTAATAAAATTAATGAAGTTAAATCTTTGCTTGATTCTTATCATAGCTTAGCAGTTATTAGTGTTGATGGGGGTATTAATGATATAACTAAAGTTAATTGTGATAAAGCTAATATATTAGTTGCTGGAAGCTATATTATTAAAGCTGATAATTTTCAAGAAAAAATAACTAGTTTACGTTAATTATTTGTGTTATAATCTTTTTAAGATAGGAGTTGGTTTTGTGAATCAGGATAATTTGTCTAATAAGCAATCGGTACCTCAGACTGCGAATAATTTAACTAATAATCCTAACGGTAGTATGGATATAAATACTAATTTAGTGCAAAATTCAGTTAATAGTACTTTAAGTGGTCAAAATATTCTTGCTAGTCAACAGTTAAATAATTTTTCAAGTGTTGTTAGTTCTACATCTCAGCAGGTAAATAATCCTTCAAATGTTGTTAGTTCTATACCTCAGCAGGTAAATAATCCTTCAAATGTTGTTAGTTCTATACCTCAACAAGTAAGTAATACCTCAAATTCTGTAAGTTCAACATCTATTAATTCTACCGTTAATAGTTCGTCTAATATCAATGATTCTAAAGAAAAAGAACATGAAGTTGTGGAAATTTTATCATCTTCTTCGAATGGTAAGGAAAAAGTTAATTTATTAACACCGGAACAAAAAGAAGAGTTAATAAAAAAACATGAGGCTGCAAGACTTGAAAAAGAAAAATATCAACCGGTTGAGGTTAGTAAGTTTAGAAAAGCTTTTATGTTTATATTTTTAGTGGGAATCATTGGAATGACTTTTTTCTTGCCTGAAATAAATGCTTTATTGGGTCAGCTCAGTGATACTAAGCAGCAAGAAAATGAAAAGAATATTGTAACTGGTACTTTAAGATGTACTAAGAAGAATATTGATGATAAGTATAATATTGATTATACTTATAGTTTTGATTTTGAAAATAGTAATTTGAAAAAGTTATCTTATTATGAAGTAATAACTGGTGACCAAGCAACTGATAGTGATGAATTGGGCAATAAATTTAATTCTTGTCAGCTTTTGAAAGAAAGTACTGGACAAGTAGGTGGGATTAATGTCAATTGTAGTTTAGCTGACGGAGTTTTAACTAGAGAACAGGTTTTTGATTATACTACTCTTGATTCTTCTGCAGCTGTTACGGCTTATACAGAGGCTGGCGGTGAATATCCTGGACAATTTTCTTTGGATTCTGATATTAATAGTATTGAAACAAATATGAAAACTGATGGGTATACGTGTAGTATGTATTAGTAATTACCAGTTTATGTAAAATATTGTCAACTTCTCTATAAAAGTGTTATTCTTTTTATGGGGGAGTTTTTTATGTATATATATTTAGTGATATTTTTTATTAGTTTATTTTTAAATGATTCGGAAGTATTTAAAAATGATTATATTTATGTTGATGAAAATATTTTTTGCTACATGACAAATGATAATAGAAATATTTATGATGAAGATTTTAAAGATAGTAATATAAATGTAAACGTTGAAGTTTATGAAAGCTATATTGGAAAGTTAAGTAGATATGGTCCTGATTGTTATGGATGTAGTGGTTATTTAGCTTATGGTATTTATGTTGGTGATGGTATAATTTTTTATGATGATTATCAATATGGTATGGTTAGAATATTAGCAGGTGATTCTAAATTTCCTTTTGGTACGATTGTTAGGGTTAGTACTAATAATGAAAAATTTATAGCAATTGTATTAGATAGAGGTGGAGCAATAGGAATTAATAATACTTTTTTATTTGATTTATTGTATTCATCAGAATATTTAGCTAATAATGATGGTGTTTCTAAAAATACTCTTTTTGAAATATTAAGATATGGTTTTTGAATTTGTTATATATTTTTTATTTTGATAAGTTGTGTTTTTAATAAAATTTTAGATATAAAGCATTATTATTTAATAGGTAATTTTTTTAGATTGCTTTTTTTTTTTAATTGTGGTATAATATGCGAACATTGAGGTGAATTGTATGAAAATAAATAATTTAGATACTAATGAATATTTGCTTGGTTCTTATGATGAAGAATTTATTAGTGAAGATAGTTTTTCTTTGCGCCGCTTTCCATCTTCTGATTCTAAACATATAAAAAATGAAAAAAAGGTTTCTAAAATTTTATCTGAAATAAACGATGATACAGAGTACAATTTGTATTGTGATCTTAGATTAAGATGGGATGAATGTATGGATAAGGTTATGGTACATTATAGAGGAAATACTAAAACGGCTAGGGAAGTGTTTGAAGAAGTTGATAAGATGTCAATGGCCTTTGATGAAATGGGATTAGTAAGGGGAAATCATATTGTTGCTTGTATGTCTAATGTTCCTGAAATTTTGACATTATTACTTACGGCAAGTAGATGTGGTTTAGTTGTTAATTTTATTAGTCATAAATTTGATAGCGAATATATTAGAAAAGTGTTTGCTGAAACACCTGAGAAAAAACTTTTTATTGGAACAGATGATATATACAGTAAAATTTCATCTTTAGTTTCAGAAGCAGACTTTAAAGATAAAGTTATTGTATCTTTAACTGATTCATTAAATGGTGAAGATCCATATGATAAACTTGATTCAAAAATTTATAAATTTGTTAATTTAGTTCCTTATTTTAAGAAAAAAGATCCATTTATTATGAGTTATGCTGATTTACTTGATATTTCTAGTAAATGGCAAAGTCTTGATAATGGTTTTGCTAAAAGGTCATTTTATACAGCTAGTGATGCTATTAATATGCCATTAACAATTACTTATTCTTTGGAAAGAGGGGAGCCTAAGCAGATTATTCATTCAAATAAATCATATGTTAGTATGGCGAGATCTTGTGATTCTGATTTGTCTTCTGGCAAAAAGATTTCTAATGTTGTTAGTTTATGTTATGTGCCAACTTATTCTAATACATTTTTTAGTACTGGTCTTGTTAGCATTTTATCACAAAATGGTGCTGTTGCATTTGAACCAATATATTTTTCTAAATTCTTATTATATAGTATGGCTATTTATAATCCAACAAATGTTTATACTACAAGATCGATTTTAATTGAGAATGCAAAACAAATGTTAGCAAAACCTACATTAGCACAAGGTGCATTAGAAAATGCTTATATTATTTCAACTGTGGATGAATTACCATCTAAAAATGAGGAAAAATTTATTAATGAAGTATTGAAGAAAGTTAATGCTGGAAATAAAGTTTTATCATTTTTTAGTGGTTCAACAGTTTTATCTGTTATGGGTGGTTCTTTGGAATTTGGTAATGTTTTCTTTACTCCACTTAAGGAAAAACAAGAAAAATTATCACCAGTTAGAACTATAAGAGATGATTTTGGTTTGATACCATCTCAATTAGTTAAGTTCGCTGTTTTAAATGATTATGGTGAAGAACTTGATTATGAGCAGTATGGTAAACTTGTCATTGATTCAGCTTGTAGTATGTTGGGATACTCTGATAGTTATGATAATAAAATGATTAAGTTGATGGATATAGAAGGTAGAATGTGGAATGATACTAATCGTTGGGCTGCGATTCTTACTAATGGAAATGTACTAATAAAAGGTAGATATGATGATATTGTAGAATTAAGTAACGGACAAAAAGTACCATATTTTATGATTTCTGATAAATTATCTGAGGTTGATGG
>CALVIF010000061.1 GCA_944329395.1 uncultured Bacilli bacterium
ATTTTTTATAACAATTAACAATATCTTCCATTGAAGACATTTCTTTTGAATATTCTCTTGTTTTATTAATATCGCTTAATATTTCAGGCTTTGTTAACTCTTTTTCTAAGTATTCGTATTTTTCTAGTGCAGCTTCTAATCTTTCAATCATAGTTTCACCCTTTCATTGCCATTCAAACGTATTATATCATATTTTTTTTATGAAAAAAACTAGATTACTGTTCTAGTTCTAATTCATCTTCATCGATTATAACTAAATCTTTTAATTCCTCGTTTGTCTCATCATCATAATCTGATTCATCAATGTCATCATAAGAATCTTCAGAAAGTTCTTCATCTTCGTCTTCTTCATTTTCTTTTTCTTCTGATTCTTCCTCATCTTCTTCATCTGTAACTTTTGCTATTTTGTCTGAAGTATGATGACTTCTTAAGTCCCATGTTCCATCTTCAAGTAAGACAAATCTTTTATCAGTTGTTAAAGATGTATAATAATCAGCTATTTTATTTTCAAAAATGCTACTTGGTAATTCAAGTAATCTAATTATTTCTTTAAATAATTCAGCAGTACTCATTGATTTTTTACTATCTTCTAATATAAGATTAGTAATATCCTTATTTGATAATAGTTCTAAATCATCTTTAGTCATATTTTTTAAGTCCATGTTGACCTCCTATATCAAAACATTATATGTATTTTATATTTTTTTGACAGGGTAATAAAATTACCAATAAACTTATAACACATATCTTGCATAAATACAACTATTTTTTTACATTTTTTCTGGTATCTCAATTCCTAAAACATCTAATAGTAGATTGTTTATATTATATACAACATTAGTTAGTATTAACCACGATTCTCTTAATAGTTCATTTTCCTCTACTAATATCTTATTTTCATTATAAAATTTATTATATTGAGAAGTTAGCTTATATAAATATTCTGCTATTTCATTTAGTGATTTTGCTTCTACTGATTTAGTCAAAATATTTGGCATATTTAATATTGTTATTGCAATTTCTCTTTCAATTTCGCTATTTAACATATGCATTTTTTCATATTTTATGTCTTTAGCTTTAGCTAAAAGCGACTTCATTCTTATAGTTGAATATAACAAGTAAGGGCCTGTTTTTCCTTCTAAATCAGCAAATTTTTCGACTTCAAAAATATAATCAGTACCACGATAAGGTAAAAAATCTGCATACTTTAGAGCTGCAATTGCTACTTGTTCTGCTATTTTATCTCTTTTTTCTTCGGATATTGTTGTTGTATCAATTCTTTTTTTTGTTTCTTCTTTTACTAATTCAATTAATCCTTTTAGAGACATTACTCCACCATCTCTAGTTTTAAATGGTTTTCCATCTTTTCCATTCATTGTTCCTAAAGGTATGTGTTCTAATATTACTCTATCTTCTACCAATTTCACTTTTCGTGCTGCTCTAAATACTTGTTCAAAATGTAGTGATTGTCTTGCATCTGTAAAATACCATATTTCATCTGGATCATATTTCTTTTTTCTTTCAAGAATTGTAGCTAAATCTGTTGTTTGATAAGAAAGTGTTCCATTAGATCTTAAAAAAAGTAATGGTGGCATTGGTGAATTATCTGTTTCTTTTTTTACATCTACTATTTTGGCTCCTTCACTTTCTTCAAGCACACCAGATTTTTCAAAAATTTCATTTAACTCTGGGAAATATTCTGCTGCGTCACTTTCTCCCTGCCATAGTTCAAAGTTAACATTTAATCTATCATACACTTGCTTTATATCTGCTTTAGAAATTTCTACTACTCTTTTCCATATGTCATAATATCCACGAACATGATTTTGAATTTTAGCGGTTATTTTTCTTGCTTCTTCAAGGTATTCTTCATCTTCTTTTGATTTAGCTGAAGCAAGGGGATAAATTTTTTCTAAATCAGCATTAGTTATTGGTAAATCAACATCCTCATAGCTACCAGTATATGTTTCATCAAAGAATGCTAAATTAGGATACATTTTTTTTATTTCTAATATTACTAATCCTAGCGGTCTCCCATAATCTCCTAAGTGTGCGTCGCCTAACACATTGTTGCCTAATAACTTGGCCAATCTTTTAAGTGCTTCTCCAATGTTTGCTGGTCTTAAGTGTCCAACATGTAATGCTTTAGATACATTGGCTCCACCGTAATCTATAATAATTTTTTTTGCTAATTGTTTGTCAATGCAAGAGTTTATATTATTTAATACGGTATTAAAAACTTCTATTAAATAATTATCAGATAATGTAATATTTATAAAACCTGGTCCTGCTATATTAATATTTGTAAATCTTGAATCATTAGATAATTTTAAGACAATATCCTCTGCAATTTGGCGAGGATTTTTTCCATATTTTTTTGCTAATGTCATTGCATCATTTAATTGAAATTGTCCTAAATCTTTTCTTCCTGATATTTGTAGTGATAAGTTTTCAATATCATATCCTGCTTCTTTAACTAACATTTCTATATCTTTATTTAAATCTTTAAAAATGCTCATTTTAACACCTCTATTTTATATTCTATTTCTTCATTTTCAATTGTAAATTTTATATTAACATTATAATTTTGTATACATAGTTGTTTTGTTATTATTTTTAATGTTAAGCTTTTATTAATATCATATACCATCAATTGACCAGTTGTTGTTTTTTCTTTATCAAAATCATACTTTAAAGATATTTCTTTATTTTCTCGTATTAATTGTTTTCTATCATAATTAAAGTATGTTTTTGTTTTTTTATTATCCTTTTCAATATAGAAAATTGAATTTTCATGAATAATTGCTTGTGTATCATATCTTATTTCATGATTATTACTTATTGTTGTTATACGGACTTTTTTTTTCATATTACATCTCCGAGTTAAATTTATAGTTTAAATTATAACATAAAAGATATAATTTTAATACATATTTTTCCTTTTTTATTTTAATAATAATAAAGAAAAGGAGTTAATATTATGATAAAATATTTCTTTAATTTTTTTAAGATTATAGTTATTTTAGCAATAATTGCTGTAGGAGGAATAATTTTATATGTTAAATTGTCTCCTAAACCAGAAATATCTACAGCAAATAGTTTGATTTTATATGATAACAATCAAGAAGTTTTTTTTCAAGGAAATGAATCAAAAGAATGGATTTCTTTAAATGATATGTCTGATCATTTAATTAATGCTACAATTTATACAGAAGACAAAAATTTTTATAAACATTTTGGCTTTGATTTTTTAAGAATATTAAAAGCTAGTTATATTAATATTTTGAGTGGTTCTACTAAACAAGGTGCTTCAACAATAACTCAACAATATGCTAAAAACTTGTTTTTGGATTTTGATAAAACTTGGAAGCGAAAATGGGATGAAATGTGGTATACATTAAAGATTGAGGCAAATTATTCTAAAGATCAAATACTAGAAGGATATTTAAACACAATTAATTATGGACATGGAAAGTATGGGATAGAAAATGCTAGTAAATTTTATTTTAATAAATCAGCAAATGATTTATCACTAGCAGAAGCAACAATTTTAACTGGCATTCCTAAATCTCCTTCTAATTATTCGCCATTAAACAATTATGAATTGGCAAAAAAAAGACAATTATTGATTTTGGAACTATTAGAAAAAAATGGAGTCATTACAGAAAAAGAAAAAAATGATGCATATAATGAAAAATTAGAATTTAGTGGACAGGATGAAAAAGAAGAACTAAGTACTTTGATGTATTATCAAGATGCTATTATGAAAGAGTTAAAATCAATTAAATCCATTCCAACATCATATAGTGAAAATAAGGGATTAAAAATATATACTAATTTAGACATCAATGCACAGAAAAATTTAGAAAATACTATAAAGAATACTATACCAGAAAACTCTGAAATTCAGACTTCCGTTATTATGATGAATCCTGAAAGTGGTGGAATAGTTGCTTTAGTGGGTGGAAAAGACTATAATGTTTCTTCTTATAATAGAGCTACTGATTCAATGAGACAAGTTGGTTCTACTATGAAACCATATTTATATTATGCAGCTTTAGAAAATGGCTTTACTTCTAGTTCTACTTTTACAAGTGAAGCTACAACTTTTACTTTTAGTGATCAAAGTAATTATTCACCGAGAAACTATAATAATACATATGGAAACAAACCGATTTCAATGGGAACTGCTATTGCATATTCTGAAAATATTTATGCTGTTAAAACGCACTTATTTTTAGGAAGCGATGCATTAATTAATGTTGCAAGACGAGTTGGAATTACAGCTAAATTAGAAAATATTCCGTCTCTTCCTTTGGGCACTAATGAAATAAGCATTATGGAAATGGCAGCTGGTTATTCAGCATTTGCTAATTTAGGTTATAAAGTTGAACCACATTTAATTGAAAAAGTAGTTGATAGTGAAGGAAATGTTTTATATGAAGCAAAAAATAATAAAGAATTAGTTTTAAACTCAAGTTTAGTATATATTTTAAATAATCTATTAACTGCAACGTATGATCCTGATTATATTGACTATAATTATCCGACTGCTATTTCTCTTGCTTCTAAGCTTAAACATACTTATTCTTTAAAAAGTGGTACTACTAGTGGTGATAATTGGAATATTGGCTTTAATAAAAACATTGTTTCAGCTGTATGGGTTGGATATGATGACAATCGCCCTTTAAATACTTCGGAATATAAATACGCTCAGAATATATGGTTTGAGTCAGTTGAAAATTATGAAAAAGGTAAAGAAGATCAATGGTATGATATGCCTAAAAATGTTTCAGCTGTATTGGTTGATCCTATTTCCGGAAAACCAGCAAATGAAACAACCAAAAATAAAAAACTTATGTACTTTATAAAAGGTACTGAACCTAATGTAACTGATCAAACATTTGATGAAAATTATGACAACTATATAGGAACATAATTACTTGTTTAAATTTTTGCTATTTGCTATAATTTAAATATAGGAGGCATGTAGTAAATGAAGAAAGATCAAAATGAAGTTGTTGATATTTTTGAAGGAAAAATAACAGTAGAAGAAAGATTAATGTTATTGCTTACAGGTATTTTTTGTTTTCCTGTTGGATTTGCTTTATATTTTTATTTTGAAAAAAAGAAAGATTTTGTTTATCATTGTCAATTTGCTAAAACAGGGGCTTGGTATGGTTTTGGGATGTTTTTATTATTACTTATTTCTATACTACTATTTGCTTTAGCAGGATAATTATATAACCAACTGTGTTGGTTTTTTTATTTTCATTTATTGTCTATATTATAAATTTTTGCTATAATTGTTATGATTTATAATTGAGGTGATTAAATGTTTGAAATTATTATAGGTAGTGTAGTCGTTATTGCTTTTATATTGATTATTATAGTTATTAGTTATAATAAATTTCAATTTGCAATTATAGAAATTGAGGAAGCTGAAAATAATATTGATATTTTATTACATAAAAAATTGGAGCTTTTAGATAGGACTAAACCAATTATAATAAAAGAATTAAATTTAGATTCCTTTTTAGAGAATATTCAATTTGAAGAAAATAAAGATATTAATTTATTTGAATTAAATTTATTATTGAAAAAAAGTTCTAATGAGTTTTTTAAGGTGTTGGATGATAATGAAAAACTATTAAAAAGTGATACACTAGTTACTATAATTGATGAACTTGATTCCAATGAAATAGAATTAACTGCTGCTATTAAATTTTATAATGCAGCTGTGGTTATTTTTAATAAATTGGTTTCTTCTTTTCCAACTTGTATTTTAGGCTTTTTTAAAAATTATAAAAAGAAAAAATTTTATGATAATGAAAATAAAGAAATATATGATATTTTAAATGACAAATAAAGAGAGGATAAAATATGAATTTTATTGAGACTATTAAACAAAGAGCTAGAAATGATTTAAAAACAATTGTATTACCAGAGTCTATGGACACTAGAATTATAGAAGCTGCTAGTAAAATTGCCGAAGAAAAGATTGCTAAAATAATACTAATTGGTAATGAAGTGGAAATTAGTAATTCTGATTATTTATTAAATGATATTACTATTATTGACCCAAATAATTGTGATTTTCTTGAAGAATTAGTTTGTCAGCTAGTAAATATTAGAAAAAATAAAGGACTAACATATGATGAGGCAAAAAAAATGTTATTAACTGATTATATGTATTTTGCTTGTATGTTAGTAAAAACAGGTAGAGCTGATGGTGTTGTTTCTGGAGCTTGTCACTCAACTTCTAATACATTAAGACCTGCATTGCAAATTATTAAGGCTAAGCCTGATGTTGATTTAGTATCATCATTCTTTTTAATGAATGTGCCTAATTGTCAATATGGTAATAATGGTTTATTTATTTTTGCTGATTGTGGATTAGAACAAAATCCTACAGCTGAAAAATTAGCAACTATTGCTGCTAGTAGTGCTGAGAGTTTTAAATTGTTAGTAGAAAAAGAACCAATGGTAGCAATGTTGTCACATTCAACTTTGGGCAGTGCTAAACATCCAGATGTTGATAAAGTTGTTGAAGCAACAAAAATCGCCAAAAGCAAATATTCACAATATAAAATTGATGGTGAACTTCAGTTGGATTCTGCTATTATCCCAGAAATAGCTCAATTTAAAGCTCCTAATAGCGAAGTTGCAGGACATGCTAATGTTTTGATTTTTCCTGATTTGGATGCTGGAAATATTGGTTATAAGTTAGTACAAAGATTAGCTAAAGCTGAAGCTTTTGGTCCAATTTGTCAAGGTATTGCTGCGCCAATTAATGATTTATCTAGAGGATGTAGTGTAGATGATATTGTTGGAGTTGTTGCAATTACTGCTGTACAGGCACAAAAATAAATATATAAAAAAGAACCTACTTTGAACTGAACCCCAAAAGTTGGACAGTTTATAAATAGTTTCTAATTAGAGGATTGTAACCTGTAATTCACAGGAG
>CALVIF010000062.1 GCA_944329395.1 uncultured Bacilli bacterium
CAAATATTAAAGGAATAAATACAGCAGCTACATTATGGTGTAGTGCCGCAATTGGTTCATTAACTGCCCTTGGATTATTATTTGAAGCTACTGTCGGGGTTGCATATATTTTACTTGCTAATTTATTTTTAAGATTTATATCTAGAAAATTATTAAAAAATACAATTCATGCTAAAACAATTAATTATATTTTAACTGTTTCTTGTATAGAAGAAAAAGAAAATTCAGTTAAAAATATTTTAATTCAAAAATTAAAATCACATCAAATCATAATAAAATCATTTTCCACTATAAAAAAAGATAAATTAGTTCAATTAGAAGTTAAAATTGAAATCGAGAGTATTTTTGAAGATGAAATTAGTAGAATTATTAATAAGCTTTGCTTAGAGTCAGGAGTTACTTCAGTTAAGTATAGTGAAATAGCTAATTATAGTGATGATGATGATTACGAAGATAAATAAAATAATAATATATTTGAAAGTAAATTTTTTACTTTCTTTTTTTATATATAAATAATAAAATCGTTTAACTTTTATATATGAATTATGTTATAGTATTTTCGAGGGGGAATAATAATGAAGTATTTATTACACCTTTTAATTGGAAGTATTATTGTTTTATTAATTATTAGTCTTTTGCTTTTTAACAAATCTAAAAAGGTAGAAACGTTACCTAAAATATATTTAGAAGGTAAATTAGAAAATTTAGTTACAAAGGAAGATAGTGAAATTTTCAAAGTAAGATACCAAGGCAATAATGCAAATTTTAATGCTTATGCTACAATTAAGATACAGGGCTCATCAAGCCAAGATTATGATAAAAAAAATTACAATATAAAATTTTATAAAGATAAAAATCTTGTGGATAAATTTAAAGTGGATTTAGGATGGGGAAAGCAAAATAAATATTGTTTGAAAGCTAATTGGATTGATAAAACTCATGCTAGAAATATTGTTACAGCAAATATTTTTGCTGATATGCAAAAAAAATATAATTTATTTAGAAATACTCCTAATAATGGTGCTATTGATGGCTATCCAGTTGAAATATATTTAAATAGTGAATTTTGGGGATTATATACTATAAATATTCCAAAAGATGAGTGGCTCTTTAATATGGATAAACATAATGATAATAATCTAGTTTTTTCAGCATCAATATCAAGTAATGCAACTTTTCTTCATGAAAAACCAAACAAAATTGACTGGGAAGTAGAAATTGGAAATGATACTGATGAAAACTGGCTTAAATTTGAAAGAATGGTTAATTTTGTTGTTAATAGTAGTGATAAAGAGTTTAGAGAAAATATTAATGATTACTTTAATTTTGATTCACTTTTAAACTACTATATTTTAGTAGAGTTTGCTGCTTTAACTGATAATATTTCTAAAAATACTTTATTTGTTACCTATGATGGTAAGATTTGGTACGCCTCATTATATGATTTGGATACTTCATGGGGAACTACATTTACTGGAAAAGGATTAATTGACTATTCAAAAATGGATATTGCAATTAGCAGCAACCTATGGAATAAATTGAAAAAGAATTTTGCAAATGAAATAGCAAAAAGATATTTCCAGCTAAAAGGAAACGTTTTAAACGAAAAATATATTATGAATAAATTCTATGCTTTTTATAATTCCATTCCTGAAAGTACATTAAAAAAAGAAAATTCTAAATGGAACAATATTCCAGGCTATGATTTAGCGCAAATTGAGCATTTTTTAAGAATAAGAATCCCTTTATTAGATAAATACTTTTTCAAGATGTATGACAATGATACACTCTTATCTAGACTTTATGAGCAAAATTATTTATCACCAAATAGGCTAAAAACAATTGAGCTTACAAATTTTATATTAAAATAACTAAAACAAAAGGAAGTTTGGTTTATGGGAAAATTATACCAAATGGAACAGAAGTATTAATATTTAATTATATAAGAGAATGGGAACCTAATCAAAATGATGTGTCATCAATTTCTTGCCAAGAAACGTTTAGAGGAGATGATTTAATTATTTCTGGTCCTGTTTTAAAAAAGTTTAAAAAACCTAATATCTAATATAAGAAAAAGCCATAGCATGTTTTATTGCGTAAGCAAAGAAAACAATGATAGGCTTTTTTATCAATAACAATAAAACTACAATAAATACCAATCTTTTTCTTTTATTAATGTATATTAATAATTTTTATTTCTTAAATAAAAAACTAACTATTTCTAGTTAGTATTTATTATTTAAACTCAAAAGTTCGAGTTTCATATCAATTTGGCAGGGGATGAGAGAATCGAACTCCCAACAGTGGTTTTGGAGATTTGACTCATTTCGTTATAGACCCACCAATAAATTTCAGTACGTTTTATAATATATAATAATGAAATCTCATATATATAAATTACACTTTCAGTATAAAGTAAATAAATAGTTTACGCAAGTAGAAATGGGACATTTCTACTTCTTTTTTTGAGTTGGAGCGCGACAAGTCAAAAATCGCGTGCTTCGCCGGTAAGTGTAGTTTCTAAAATAGTCGTTAATTTTTACTAAAAGTATATAAATTGTAATTAAAATCAAAACAAAAGAATCGCAAGGGGTGTGGGGAAAGCGATTCTTTTATTTTTATCAATAAAAATTATAAATTATTAATTTTTAAGCAAATATTAGCAAAAATTAAAGATATACATAAGAAAATATTCTTTTTTATGTTAAAGTATTATTGGTGATATATTATGATTAAAAATACAAAAGAGGATAGAAAAGCATTAAAGATTCTAATTCAACAAGCAAAAGGTATAGAGAAAACTATGGAACAGATATCCAATAATATTGGTGGTAAAATAGGATTTAATTATTCTTCGTGTAATGATTTTGCAAGACACTACCAAAATATAGTAGAAGAATCAAAAAAATACATACATCTACCAGGAATATATAATTCTTACGATACAAGTAAATTAAAAAATGTATATGATATGACAGGCATAGAGCAAATGACTCTATTTCAATCTGTTTTGACATCTGTTCGGTTGTTAATAGCCACATTAGAAGAAAACTACGATTATGTAGAAGATGAATTAAATAGTTTGGAAAATTTTATTTCATCCAAAATGAGATTAATGTTTACTTCCATTCCAAATGACGAAAAGGAAGTGCAAGATAATTTAGAAAGACTATTTATTGGTAATAATATGAACAAAGGTGTTGATTATGATAGAGAAACAGGAAAGTTTAATTTTTCTGGAAGAGAATATATCCCGGATTTTATAATCCCAAATTTGAAATGTTGCTTAGAAGTTAAATTATTAAAAGAAAAAAACAAAAAGTCCAAAATAATAGAGGAAATTAATGCAGATATAACAGCTTACAGTAAGGCCTATAATGAAATAGTGTTTATAATTTACGATATAGGCGTTATTAATGATGTTATAGAATTTAAAAGAGATATTGAATCTTCCGGCAATATAAAAGTAATAGTAATTAAACATTAAATTAAGGAGGTATCATGTTTGTATCTAAAGTAGAAATAAAAAATTTCAGATTATTCAGTGAAGAAGATAACTACAAAATTGAAGATTTTAATGTACCAGATAATCAAAACGAAGGTACTGGATTAACAGTTTTTGTTGGAGAAAATGGTTGTGGAAAGACAAGCGTGTTGGATGCAATATCACTGTCGATGTTAGAATATAAAACCGAAACGTTTAATGTTCTTGATATGAGTGACCCAGTGAAAAATACAGAAATAAGAGTATATTCCGATAATCCATTTACTGTAAAAGGAACGATGCCAAAGGGAGAATTTTCCTCTCTATGTTTCTATTTTAAGGGTGGAATGAGAAGTAGAAGTTCATCTTCATATTTATCAACTTCCGTAGTATGTGACCAACAATATATAAAAGAAGACCCGATAAAACCAAAAGATGGAAGTCCAGATTTAAGGTTAAGTGTTAATAATCCGTTTTCTGGGAAAAGATTTAATGAAACAGATCTTGTTTATTTAGATAAAAACAGATTGTTTCAAACTCGCCCAGGAACATATAATAGTACAAGATTTGATAGAATAATGGAAGATTTTAACTTTCAATATATAAAAAATAGTAGTTCAATAGAAAACTTGAACACCGCACTAAATACAACAATTAAAGTGGATAAAGTAGAAAATGAATCTCTAGCAAAGGCAATCGACAAGTTTAAGGAAATAAGTGATATTAAGGTTCAATTAGATTTTATTGATAATTATAAACCGTTTAAAAATGCAAGTTTTGTAATTAAGAAAGACAAAAATATACAAATTCCATTATCAAGTTTGGGTTCTGGTTACGAAATGATATTTTCTTTAATATACTCGTATTATATGGCAATACAAGAAGATAAGAAAATGATTATACTTATCGATGAACCAGAATTGCATTTGCATCCAAAAATACAAGAAGAATTCGTCAAGTTTTTATTAGAAATATCAAAAAATGCTCAAGTTATTATAACTACACATTCGCTATTACTAATGAAACAATTAGCATATAATACTAATGTAAAAACTATAGTATTAAATAAAGATAAAACTATTGTAAAAATGCAAGATAGAAAATTATCATATATATCAGTTAATGAAACTAATTATTTAGCATTTAACTTAGTAAGCGAGGAATATCATAATGAATTATATGAAGAATTATTGCAGCAAAGTGGAGAAACAAGAATCAAAGACTTTGACAACAATTTTTTTATAAATACAAAAGGAGAAGTAAAAATGTATCCATGGATGGGGCATCCTAATGAAGTATCATTACATACCTTTTTAAGAAACCAAATACATCATCAAGCTGAAAATGGTAAGGCTAATCCTAGTGATTTGAAATTATCAATAAATAAGATGAGAAGTTATTTGTAAGAAATAAAATTGACTATTTAACAATAATATGTTATATTATAACCACATAAGTGATTATGTTGTGCAAAAGTTGCATATAATATTAATGCTATTAATAGCAATTAAAAAAGCAGGTGATTCCAGCCTTAAGTGGAACTTAAAAAAGCGGTGAAACCAGCCCTAAATGGTAATTAAAAAAGCGGTGATTCCAGCCATTAAATGTGAAGTTAAAAAAGAAGATTAGAGAGCAGACTCTAATCTTTTGTTTTGTATAAATTTATTATATAATAACATTAGGTGATGAACGTGATTAGAAATTTTAGAATAGTAAAAGTTGATTACAAATATTGTGATTATTTAAGACAATTTGATAATAAGGTTCCATATAATGCTGGAAGTAAAGAACTTAGACCTTTTATTGGTATTCTATTTGTAGTAAATGGTTGCGAATATTTTGCTCCATTATCTAGTCCTAAAGCAAAACATTTAGATATGAAAAATAATGTTGACTTAGTAAAAATAGATAGTGGAAGACTAGGCGTAATTAATTTCAATAATATGATTCCAGTAAAACCAAGCAATTATGAATTATTTGATCTTAATAGTAAGCCAGCAACAACTCCTGAACTAAAAAGACAAAACTTATTAAAAAGTCAATTGTTATGGTTAAATAAAAACATTTCAACAGTTAAGGGTAAAGCAATTAAATTATATGAAAAATACAAAGATAACAAACTACCGGAAAGAATAAGTCAAAGATGTTGTAACTTTATTTTATTAGAAAAAAAATGTAACAAATATAAGTAGGGGTGATTATATGCCGTGTCACGAATTTATTATATATAAAAAGAAACCAAACTATTTTACTTCATTTGTCAATATAAAAACAAAAGATATAATTAAATTAGATGACAGTATTATTGATAGTATTTCTTTTTCGAATGTAGAAACTTATTTTAATTATTATCGTAAAAAGTGTAAAAAATACGATTTGAATCTTTTAGGTATAACAATTATTCCACCAATTGAAAATAAAAGTAAACCATTTGATGGTTATCTATATGAAATAGCTATAGAACCGAGATTAATTAAATCTATATACAAAATATAAATTAAAAGTATACAAAAAGAAGTAATTAAATATTACTTCTTTTTGTTATTTTGTCTTAATTTCATATTGTGCAGATTTATATGTTACAACGTTATTGTTATCATCAAATTGTAGCACTTCAACTTTATGAACACCAACTGTAGTTAATTTTTCGCTAACAAATAAAGATGTTTGAGTATCTACTAATTGCTCAGTTCCTTGGCTTATACCGTCAACATAAATTGTATAAAGTTTTGAACCGTCAAAACCCCAAGCATTAATACCTAAATCAACACCACTTTCGTAATCCTTGCAGGCAAGTGTATCTTCATCAACAAAGAAAACAGGAATATTACCATTTTCTGAAGTGCCTGATGGTGTGCTGATATAAAATTCGCCATTTCCCATGTCGCCATATTCACCTTCAGGGATATCTTTCTTTAAAACTTCCTCACTAGCATTTTTGTCTTCTGATTTAGATGAATCATTTTTAGTTGAGTCACAACCTGTTACTAATAATAATCCACAAATAATAACAGAAAAACATAATAATAATTTTTTTGTTTTGCTCATACATATCCTCCTTTAAAAAATTATAACACGTATAATAAAATTCAAAACCTATTTTGGGTGTTCGATTAGACAAGCAGGTTATAAAGATAAAAAGACTTGAAGAATCATTTCTTCAGGTCTTTTACTTTTCTAATAACTATTTTATCTTTATAAGTTTCTACTTCGACAAAATTATGAAAATTAAATCCTAGTTTTTGTAACCACTTACCTTTTAATAAGATATATGGTCTATCAGATGAATCTTCATAAACAGATAATTTTCTAATTTTCATGATGGTTACCTGCTTGTATATTATTTTCTATATT
>CALVIF010000063.1 GCA_944329395.1 uncultured Bacilli bacterium
TGGCATACTAAGATATATTCTATCATAACATTTTCTCTGTACTGATTAAAAACGCACTTTCCTTATAGATAAAAAAAGAA
Source organism: uncultured Bacilli bacterium (assembly GCA_944329395.1). Lineage (GTDB taxonomy): Bacteria > Bacillota_I > Bacilli_A > RF39 > UBA660 > CAG-877. Next base: position 81 of record CALVIF010000063.1, read on the forward strand.
AAATAGCATTACCTATTTTCCTAAAATATTATTTTTTATATTTTAATACAAAATCTTTTAAAGATTTAGAAACCTTTCTTGAATCACGAATTTTTTGAATAGCCATTTTTATAATTTCATCATTAAGATTATTATTATCCAAAAATTTAATAGTTTCTGAAGTATTTTTTACAAAAGCTACACTAATTAACCAAGCAATTGCCATATCAACATAATATTTTCTAATTTTAATATCACTTATTAAAATAAAAACCTCATCAATATAATCATCTGTCAAATAATAATAAAGTGAGAAAATAACTCCAACTCTAGTAATAAATTCCTTATTAGAAAATATATACTCTTTTATTTTATCTAAAAATTTATCTCTATTATTTTTTATAAATTTATAACTAGCTAAACAAGTATCACAAACTGCCCAATTATCAATAAGTTTAACAAAATCATCAAAGTATAAAATAAATTTATTAAATTCCGTAAAATAAGATATTAAAATTCCTCTTAATAACAATTCTTCATAACAACCCATAAAATTACAATTTAAGAAACTTTGAAAATCAGTTTCACTAATTTTTTTAGCAATTTTTCTAATATCAGGAATTCTAATTCCAATCATTTTATATTGAGTAAAAATAATTTTTTTATTAAATTCTAAATACTTTTTATCAGAATATTGAAAAAGTTCTTCAAAAAACAATTGATAATTATGATTATTCCATTCGTTATAATAAGTTAACTGCATTTATATCCTCATTTATTAACTTAACCAAAGTGGAAATTTCAAAATTTTCAAATGACTTTATCAACATAGAATTATCAATTAAAAAAAACTCCAATCTATATATAAGTAATAGTTCAATAACTTCTACTCCTATATTTCTTAAATAATCAATATTTTTTATAACATTTTTTTTAGAACAAATAAAATTAAAAATTAATGATTTATCATTATAAGCTTTTATCTTCTTAATAACTTCAGTAGGAAAATTTAATTCTTTTAAAAAATCCATTGTACTCACCTAACCATTTAGTTTAATCATATTTTTTATTTTTTCATAATCTTCTTTATTAATAATAGTATTATATAAAACAGCAAATAGAAAGCTCTCATCACAAGAATTAATTCCAGCATCAAGTAAAGTATCAAAAACTCGTAAAACCTTTAATTTAGATATTATAATTCCATCAAAATTATATAGTAATGGTTCACTATAATCCGAATAACGATTAATATGTTGAATATACAAATTATCAAATATTTTAGATGATATCTTTCTATTCATTCTACTTTTCACAACCGTATTATAATCATAACTATAAATAGGAACAAAAGTACCAGTAACATCACGCCTATTAGCAAAAGTAATATCTTTATAAGAATCAATATATATAGATGTCAAGCCACTAACTTTACCTTGAAATTGTAATTGTGAATCATCATTAGTAATGATATTAAAAAAAGCTTCATCAAAACCACAATATTTATTTGAATAATATAATTTATAAAATAATAAATCTTCTAGACTATTAACTTGTCTAAGTACACTTAAATTACTACGCAAATACTGTAAACTTAGAGGATGAACTTCAATAAATCTATCAATAATTTCAAAAGTATTATACTCCATTAATGCTGACCATACAGCAGAACATAATTTTTTATCAATTTTTCTTAAAGAAAAACCATAATCTTGAAATAAACTTAAATTATGACTAAGAACATCATTAGAACATGCCAACACATACTTACAACAATTGTATACATGACTAACAGATATTCCCCACATTGATAATTCCTTAATATTCTTCTCAAAATCTAAAGCAGATCCTACAACACTAAAATCATCATCTCTATCAATATAAAATCTATCATATACATTTATAGAATTTTGAGAAACATCCTTCTGATTTATTAAAATACCACCTATTTTTAATATTTGTTCACACGTAAGTCCCTTTGAAAAAGCCAAATTACTTATATAATTAATTGTTGACTTATCACCGTAAACAACTAAAGACATTAATAAATAAGAATCATTTTCTAAATTTAAACGATACCCATTTTTTTCTAAAGCACAAAGTACTTCTTCAATATTACTAACAATTGCTTTATTAATAATATTTTCTTGAATATCACCAGGTAATTTATCAAAATCATAATTATATTTTTCAAAAATACCCTTTAACATATTAAGATCAAATTTTCCTAATACCTCTAACTCTTTTAAATTTAAAGCACATATTTTTCTATCAAATACAGCCTTATTATATTTAAATATAAATCTATATATTGCATAACGTTCATATAAAGAAATACCACTATTATCAAAAATCTCGTTTAATAAATCAATATCGTTAATAAAATTAATTTTTTTATTATTTACTAATAAATTATGAATCTTTTTATATTTTTTTATCTTTTTTTCAATAATTTTTTCATCTATTAACGGTTCTATTAAATATTTATTTTTATTTGAAATATATTTTTTTAAAGAAGTCAAGAATTCATTAATTACATCATTTTCAACATCTTTAAATTTAACAACTCCACTTTTATTTCTTTGAATTTTTTTTCTAATCTTATTAAGTTCAGTAATCATTTTTTCTTTTCTTTCATCAGAAAAAGAAAAACCATAAATAATGTTTTTTACATCCTTAAAATTTATTTTAACAAAATTATCAAAATTATCTTCTAATAAATTAAATATTTCTACTTTTTCATTAATTTTTTGATCACAAAGGTGATAATATTTTTTTAACTCATTTTCACTTTTTAATATATATGCTTCCAAAATTTCAATAAATTTATTTTGCACATCCATCATATCACCCCAATTATTTCTCATCAAAACTATTTTTAGTTTTAGAAATATATTTAGAATAAAATTTGCAATTATTTTCTATTACAATAGATATTGCCTCATTTTTTTCTTTATCATCAAAATTTAAAGTATTTAACATTATAATAAAATCATCAATATTCTTTATTTCAACTTCACCTGCTGAAAAAGAAAAATATTTAATTAGTTTTTTAACTATAAATAATTTTCTAACATATTTTTTTTCTACAGCAACATTTATTTTCTTTTCATCCTTAACCTCATCCTTTAAAAGATTAACAAAATCAAGAACAATACGCCTTGCTTGTCCATACTGCTCATCGTATATATAATTACCCTTATTTAAATAATATAGATTTTTAAACTCGTCTCTAAAAATATTAATATATTTTTTATCACTATAAACTCTAAAAAGCAAACTATTAAATTGATTTTGTTCCTCATCATTTGAATTTAAATAATAAGTAGCAAGTAAAGATAAATCTGTATTAGCCAATTGTAAAATATTATCTCTATATTCTCTTCTTTTCCTTTCAGAAGAAATATCATTAAGTTTACTAATCAAAAAGCTTTCTTTTTTCTTTAATTTCAAAACTAAATTATTTAATGTCAAATTTTGCTCTGACATAGCAACACCCCATTACTCTATCTAACAATAATTATACACTACAAATAAAAAAAAAGATAATAAAAAATAAAATTTTTATTATCCATTTACAACCCCTTCTAATTCATTAAAAATATAATTCATAACCTTATCAAAGCCTTTTTCAATTATTTGAGATACTTTTATACATAAAATTGAAATATTATTATTATAATTTTTTTCTTTAACAAGATAATTACTTGCAACAATTTTTTTTCCTGCTGAAACATCTTCTTCAAATCTTCTTATAGCATCCTCAGTCAACGCTACCTTTCTATTTTCAGCAATCTTGTAATATCCCGTTGCCTGACCAATATATAACACTAAAAACAAAATAATAACAACACTCCCAAATAACTCAACAAGTCTTTTATATTTCATTTTTTATAACCTCCATAAAACATTCAGAAAAAGCAATAACAGAATTTAATACTTCAGACAAATTATTTTCATAACCACCCATCTCAATTAAAATAGTTCTACCAGAAAAATCTTGATTATAAACACCATTTACACCGGCACCACCTTTTTTATATATTCCTTTAGATAACCCCGGATATTTTTCATTCATCTTATCATTAATCAAAGTTGTAAACTTTAAATTTTCTTCATAATTAGCATTTTCAAGTCCAATTAAAAACATTGTTTTAGCATAATCTTTTCCATTAATCGTAATAGTAGTTCTATCCTTTGTTAAACTATCCCTATGTACATCTATAAAATAAGTAAGAGTAGGATTATTTTTCTTAGCTTCCTCCATCAAAATTCTACTAGCAGCATAACTATAAGAATATTTCCAATTATTATTATTTAAAATCTCTTTAATACTCCTCTCTTCCACTATAGTTCCAAAACCATTCTTTGAAAAAATATCAAGTAAAATATAATCAGCAACCATAACCGTAGGATTAACACTAAACTCTGCAAAAGAAATAGGATTATATTCTTCTGTTTGATGTGAATTATAAATATAAATAATTGGTTCCAACTTCTTTTCCTCATTAGAATTATTTTCTATCTTATTCTCAGTAAATACTTGATAATAATTATTTTCAAGAAAACTTACAGGGCTAATTTTTTCCAATAACAGTTCATTTACATTAAACCTCTCATTATTAAATGCTACATTAACTAAAATATTAGCAATAGTTTTATCAGTAATTTTTATATCACTCCTATTAATAATCAAAAAACTAATATAAATTCCTAAAATAAATACGCAAAAAAAGAACAAGAACTTAATTTTTCTTCCTCTTTTACTTTTTTTTGCAATAAATCTCTTTTTCATATTATTCACCAATAATAATTTATAAAATTTAATTTAATTATTTTGTCGGATTAAAAGAATAATGTAAACTTTTATTTATACCATTTCCAATTAATAATCCAAGTTTTGAAACTATATAATCAACCTCCTTAGGAGTAACCATCAAATTATAATTAATTGGTGTAAGTACCTCCTCAAATAATGTTTTTAACTCATCATCATTAAGTCCCCCTAACACCCCAAGTACCTTTTCTTTATCAGATTCATTAAAAATTACATTCTGCTTACTATAATCAAAATATTTTTCATTAATAAGCTTGTTTTTAGCACTATTTATATTCACTATCTTATAGCTTAATTGTTTTAATAAATAATGCATTGTATCACTAACAATAGTAGCCGCATCAACAATAGTTGGAACACCAATAGCAATAACAGGCTTACCTAAAGTTTTACAAGACAATTCTTTTCGATTATTACCAACACCACTTCCTGGTGCAATACCCTCATCTGTTATCTGAATCGTACGATTAACTCTTGAAATTGAAGATGCCGCTAATGCATCAACAACAATAATTAAATCAATATCTAATTTATCAATAACAGCTTCAATCATATCACCAGTTTCTATTCCAGTAACCCCCGTAACCTGCGGTTTTAAAGAACAAACATTTAAATATCCATCCTCAACATCACCAAGCCTAAATAAATGTCTTGTAACAAGTATATTATCAATAACCTCTGGACCTAAAGAATCAGGCGTAGACCTACTATTGCCTAAACCAATAACCATAATTTTACTATTATCGCTAATATAACTTTTTAACAAGCATTTTAGTTCTTTAATAAAAATATTTTCAACATTTTTAAAATTTTCCTTATCAGTTATATCTTTAAAAGAAATAGTTACATAACTATTATTATCTTTTTTCATTACATCAACACCAATTCCATTTTCTTCATAATGCTTATTATCAATACCAACCCTATCTTTCTCAATAATCAAATCAGTTCGACAATTATACTTACTTAAATCAATACTATGCATCTTATCACCCACATATATTATTTACAAAAAATATAATTTTTATTTGCTTTTTTCTAAGATATTTGATAAAATTAAAATGTTTATAAAAGTGAGGTGAAAATATGCCAAATATTAAAAGCGCCAAAAAACGTATGCGCTCAAGTGTAAAAAAGACTAACGCAAATACTTTAGTAAATTCAAGTATGAGAACTGCTATCAAAAAATTTGAAAAAGAAGTAAAAGCAGGAAATAAAGAAGCAGCAAGTAATAATTTAAATATTGCTATTCAAAGAATTGATAAAGCTATGTCAAGCGGTTTAGTACATAAAAACAAAGCTGCACGTTTAAAATCAAGAATAACAAAAATGATGAGTGCAATGAACTAATAATAAAGATCGAAGTACTTCGATCTTTTTCTTTGTTTTAGAAATATTTACAACTATAAAAAAATAATATACAATTAAAATATAAGTTAATAATAGGAGGCATTATGAAAAAATTAGCAATTACTGGTATTCTTTTAATATTTATAGGACTAATAATATCCCCAACCAAAATAGCCGACATTTCAATAAAAAATCTATTAAAACCACAAAAGATTAAAGTATCTTTAGACGAAAAAAATGACTACTATCGAAATTATGATTTTGCATATGTTCAAAATACCAACGATTTTAGTCCAGACTGTAAACAAGATATTCTAAATATATATTATACTGTTATAAATGCTGGAAAAGAAAATTTTACCTTCTATTGTCCAAGTGATTATCAAAGTTGCCAAAAAGATATCGAAGAAATTGCCAACAACGAAGAAACTCTATCTCTTATAAACAATTATGTTCATCCATACAATAGTTTTAAACACATTGAAACAGAATTTAATAATCAAGGAAAAATAACAATCACTATTTTCAAAAGTTATACAGAAAATGACATTTTAGAAATTGAAAATAAAATAAATGAAATT
>CALVIF010000064.1 GCA_944329395.1 uncultured Bacilli bacterium
TTAAAAAAGAAGACAGATACATTTGAACAAAATAATGCTTTAGCATCAGTTGCTACTATTGAGAAGACTGATAATTATAGCTTAGTGGAAATGAATAATTATATGCTATCAGATATAAAAAAAGAAAAATTAAGCTAATCTTCTTATAGTTTGACAATCTCAAAGTTATCTGAAGTTAGTCCAATTGCAGTTTCTACAGTAGATAACATAAAAAAAATAAGAAAGGAAAATCCTAAGGCAACAGACCAATTATATCGAATTACTAATCTTGGTAAGAACGATTCTCTAAAAGCAATGAAGGATGGAAAAACATTTTGGGGAGCAATAAAAAAAGCAATGGGAAATCAGAAATGGCCAAACTTAAGGCAGTAAATTCTTCTAACATTATGACACTCGATCCAACTGTAATGATGATGTCTGTTGCACTTGCAGGCATCGAAGCACAATTAGGAGAAATAAAAGAATTAAATAAGAAAATTTTATCATTTTTAGAAGAAGAAAAAGAGTCAGAAATAGAATCAGATTTAGAAATATTAAATAGATCAATTAATGATTTTAAATATAATTTAGAAGACGAAAAATATTTGATAAACAATCATAAACAAGTTATGGACATAAAAAGAACTGTTAATAAAAATATGTTAATTTTATAAAAAACAAATAAATGATGATTTATCAAAAGACAAATTTTTTACCATAAATGCTACTATGAATTCCATAATTGGAGAAATAGAAAAGAAATTTAAATATTATAGATTATCTTTATATATTTATTCTTTTTCATCTTTAATGGAAATTCTTCTTTTAGGTAATTATCAAAGCGATTATCTATTATCAAAAAGAAATGAGTTAGATGAATTGGATAATGAATATACTAATACTTTCTATAATGCCTTAGATTATATTAAAAAGAATGCCAATAAATCTTTAGAAGGAAATATGCTGGCTGGTTTAGGTAGTGCAGGAAAAGCAATCGGAAATCTTGCTGAAAAAGCGAAGATAAAAAATGTTGATTCATGGCTTTCTGAAAGAGGGGACACTCTAAAACAAACAGGTCAAAATATTAAAGATAACTTTATAAATAAATTTGATGAGATAAAAGAATCTAATTCTAAGTCATTTATTAATCAAATAGAAAAAATAGACTATATTTACAATAAAACTAAAGAAATATATTTTGATAGTGAAAAAATATATTTAGAAATGTAACATATTTGAAACATTTGAAAAATGTTTCTTTTTTATAAATATAAAATTTCAAACTTATTTATCAATAGTTCACAACTAAATATATACATGGTATAATATCTATGAAAAAGTATTTGTAAAGTAATCATTAAAATATGATTCATAATAATACAAAATATTTTTCATAGTTTTTATTAAAAGTTTACTTAAATTATTTAAAATAGTTATAAGTAAAAATAAAAAATTATAAATTATAAAATTTATAAAAAAGTTATGTAAGGAGAAAGTAAAATGAAATATTCAAAAGAAGTAGAAAACATGTGCTCAGTAAAATGCGGAGCTAATCATGGATGTGCTCCAATTCCAGAAGAAGGAAAGTGGATTTATTCAAAAGAAATTAAAGATATTTCTGGACTAACACATGGAATTGGTTGGTGTGCTCCACAGCAAGGAGCTTGTAAGCTTACTCTTAATATTAAAGATGGAATAATAGAAGAAGCTTTAATTGAAACATTAGGTTGTTCAGGTATGACTCATTCAGCTGCTATGGCATCAGAAGCATTAGTAGGAAAAACTTTATTAGAAGCTTTAAATACAGACTTAGTTTGCGATGCTATCAATACTGCAATGCGAGAATTATTTTTGCAAATTGTTTATGGACGTAGTCAATCTGCTTTTTCTGAAGGCGGATTACCAATTGGTGCAGGCTTAGAAGATTTAGGAAAAGGAACTCGTTCTCAAGTTGGAACTTGCTATTCTACAAAATTAAAAGGGCCTAGATATTTAGAACTAGCTGAAGGTTATATAATGAAGCTAGGTTTAGATGAAAATAATGAAATTATTGGATACGAATATGTAAATATGGGAAAATTTATGGATGCAATAAAAAAGAACGAAGATCCAATGAAAGCTCTTGAAATAGCAAAAGGAACATATGGTCGATATAAAGAAGCTGTAAAATATATCGATCCAAGACAAGAATAGGAGGAAAATTATATGGCATTATTTGAAAGTTATGAAAGACGAATTGATAAAATAAATGAAGTATTAAATACATATGGAATCTCTTCACTTGAAGAAGCAAAAAAAATAGTTGATGATTTAGGTGTTGATGTTTTTAAAATAGTAAAAGATATTCAGCCAATCTGTTTTGAAAACGCTTGCTGGGCATATACAGTAGGAGCTGCTATTGCTATAAAAAAAGGAGAAAAAAGTGCTTGTGAAATAGCTAAATCTATTGGAGAAGGATTGCAATCATTTTGTATTCCAGGTTCAGTAGCAGACGATAGAAAAGTTGGCTTAGGTCACGGTAATTTAGCCGCAATGCTTTTAAGCGAGGATACTAAATGTTTTGCCTTTTTAGCAGGACATGAGAGTTTTGCTGCTGCAGAAGGAGCAATAGGTATTGCTAGAAATGCTAATAAGGCAAGAAAAGAACCACTACGTGTTATTCTAAACGGATTAGGAAAAGATGCTGCAAAAATTATTTCACGAATTAATGGTTTTACTTATGTAGAAACTTCATTTGATTACTTTACAGGAAAATTAAATATAATTTCTAAAACAGCCTATTCAAATGGTGAGCGAGCACTTGTAAATTGTTATGGTGCTGATGATGTACGCGAAGGTGTAGCTATTATGCATCATGAAGGTGTTGATGTATCAATTACAGGTAACTCAACTAATCCTACACGTTTTCAACATCCAGTAGCAGGAACTTATAAAAAAGAATGTATTGAACAAGGAAAAAAATACTTTTCAGTTGCTTCAGGTGGTGGAACAGGGCGTACACTTCATCCTGATAACATGGCAGCAGGACCTGCTTCATATGGTATGACTGATACAATGGGACGCATGCACTCTGATGCACAATTTGCCGGTTCTTCATCAGTTCCAGCCCATGTAGAAATGATGGGACTAATTGGAATGGGTAATAACCCTATGGTTGGAGCTAGTGTAGCAGTAGCTGTAGCTGTAAGTGAAGCAATGAACAAATAAAAAAATAAATAATATATATACAATCAGTATAAAGACATCATTATCTATGATGTCTTTTAATATATATAGAAAAAATAAGTATTAAATTTAATAATATAATAATTATAAAAATCATCTTCAATTGTCCATAACCAGTAATTATATTATTATTAAATGCAAGTTTAATACCAAACGTTTTATATAAAACATTATGAATATTACTTGGGTAGTTTATTAATATTTTCTCAGTAATATTAAAAGTTTGAATTCTTCTTAATAATCCTGTAGTTTGACACAAAGGAAAATAAAAGAAAATATTTTTAATAATATTAGGATAATAACCAATAGGAATATATACACCTGTAAAAAATCCGATAACAACACCATATAAAGTTTCAAAAGTAGAAAAAGAAACAAAATTATTAATTCCTAATGCAATAATTAAAATTAATAAACTAGAAATAATATTAGATAAAACAATCACAAAAAATGGCTGTAATAATATATCTAGAGAACTATAATATTGATAATAAAAAGAAAAAAATAATTCTATTCCTATAAATACTAAAGATGTCATTAACATCGATACAATAAAACTAGCAAAAAAATAAGAATAAATAATTTTAATATAACTTAACGGTGTAACAAAAAAATCCTTAATAATTCCACTAGAACAGTCTTTCACAAAAATAAAAATAATTGATAATACACTAGTAGCACCAATTACAATTAATAATCCAGAAGTCATTAATCTATCAACAAACAAATTATTATAACTACTAATAAACCCATAATCAGAAACAGCTTTAATTGTAAAATCTCTAATAAATAGAAAATAAAGCGAAAGAATAACTAATGAAGACAAAAGACTAAGAACAATATTTGCTGGACTTTTCCAAAATAATTTTAAATGTCTATATACAAGAGTTCTCATTATGAACTATTTTTAAGAAAACTTCTTCTAAACTACTATTTTCTAAAGAAAAAGTTTTAATTTTGTTAATGTCCAAGCAATTTAAATAGATTAAACTATTTTTAACAGAAGATATTTCTTTTGTTATAACATCATCTCCTAAATCTACATTTAATTTCTTTTTACTATATTTTTCTATTAATTCTTTATATGTTCCCGTAAAAACAATTTTTCCCGATTTTATAATAGAAAGATTATTAGCTAAAGCAGCTTCTTCAATATAGTGTGATGAAAAGAAAATAGTCACATTTTCTTCTTTATTTAGTTTAAGTAAATAAGTCCATACTTTTTTTCTAATTTCAACATCTAAAGCCACAGTAGGCTCATCCATAATAATAATTTCAGGTTCACTTATTAATGCTCTCGCAATCATCGCAAGCCTTTTCTGACCTCCAGAACATAATTTATATTTTTTATGTAAATAAGGATTTAACTCTAATTCAAAAGAAATCTCTTCTATTTTTCGTTGTAAATATTTTTTACTTAAGTTATATAATCTTCCCCTAATAAACATATTTTCATAAATAGTTAATTCATCATCAAATGTATTTTCTTGAAATACAACTCCAAATTTATTTTTTAAAATAGGACAATCATTTAAAACAACTTTACCAGAAGTAGGAAGTAATAATTGTATAATAATATTTAATAGTGTACTTTTACCAGCACCATTTAATCCCAAAAAAGCAAAAATACTTCCTCGTGGAACATTAAAACTTATGTCATTTAAAACGATATTTTTTTTAAATCTTTTTCTAATTTTTTGAATAGACAAAATATCACTCAAATAAACCACCTCCATAAATTATATTCCAACTATTATAATTACATTAACAATAAGTCATAACTTTAAAAATATGATATAATAAAAAAAACGAGAAATAATAAAAAACAAGGAGCATAAATATGAGAATTTTAATTGTAGAAGATGAATTTAATTTAGCTGATGTCATATCAAGCCGCTTAAGAAAAGAAAACTATGAGGTCGATATTTCTCTAGATGGTGAAGACGGCTTATATAAAGCCTTAACTAATATTTATGATTTAATTGTTTTAGATTTAATGCTTCCTAAAAAAAATGGATTTGAAATTCTCTCAGAAATAAAAGCTAATAATATTGAATCTAAAGTTATTATATTAACCGCAAGATCAGAAATAAATGACAAATTAGAAGGTTTTTCTGATGGTGCTAATGACTACTTAACTAAGCCTTTTCATTTAGAAGAATTAATCGCTAGAATAAATGTTCAGTTAAGACATAAAGATAATAATTTAAACAGTAATATTTTAGAATTTGGAGATTTAACTCTAAATTTAAAAAATACCAAATTATTATGTACTACCACCAATGAAAGTATAGAAGTAATTTGTAAAGAATTCTTACTTTTAGAATACTTAATGAAAAATTCTAATCAAATAATTCCAAAAGAAGTTTTATATGATAAAATATGGGGACTTGAAAATGACTCAATGTCAAATAATTTAGAAGCTTATCTATCTTTTATTAGAAAAAAAATCAAAGTTATTGGTTCAAAGGTAAACATAAAAGCAATTAGAGGACTAGGCTATAAACTAGAGGTGTCCGATGAAAAAAATAAAAACTAAAATATTTTTTGTTCTATTTTCAATATTAAGTTTTTTCTTAATAATTATTCTAACTATTTTAAATGCTACATTATACTATAATGAATACAATCAATTACAAGAAAAAATAACAAAAATAGAAAATATGAATTTAAAATTACAATCGATAATTGTTGATGATAAAAATCCTTTATTTATGGATTTAGGTGTTTATGTAATTTACTTTGATAGTAATGAAAATATGATAGATATAATTAATTATGCTAATGATGGTTTAACAGCAAAAGATATTTTGTCAATTGCCAAAAAAGGGCTAAACAAATATTCCCAAAAAATAAATTTATATTTTAATAACTATTATTTTTCACTAAATCATAAAAATGAAATTATTATAATAAATTATAGTACAGTAAAAACAAAACTTCTATTTTCATTGAAGATTTCTATTTTATTATTTATATTATTAGAAATAACAATTATTTATGCTAGCACACAATTAACAAAATGGTTAAGTAAACCAATAGAAGATACCTTTATAAAGCAGAAGCAATTTATTTGCGATGCCTCACATGAATTAAAAACTCCGCTTTCTATTATAATGGCTAGTGCTGATGCTTTAGAAAATAATCCCGAAGAAACAAAGTGGCTAAATAATATAAAAAGTGAATCAGAAAAAATGCATAAGTTGGTAATTGATTTACTAGAATTATCTAAAATAGAATCAGGAGAAAAAGATGATACATATATAAAAACAGATTTATCTAAATTAATAGAAAAAAGTCTTCTTCCATTTGAAAGCATAATTTATGAAAAAGGCCTTCATCTTG
>CALVIF010000065.1 GCA_944329395.1 uncultured Bacilli bacterium
TTATTAGGTATTATAACATTTGCGGTTGCTCTTGCTCCGTAACCTATTAAAGTCGTGTAATCTATTGTTCCATCGTTTTTTCTTGCGTAGACGAAAGGTCCATTTGATTTACCATCACCATTATCAATATTAGTTAAATTGTTATTAGAAAAAGCTTGAGCAGAAATTTTAGTTACTGTACTTGGTATTTTTATTGTTCCTGTTAAACTTAAATGTAAAAATGCTGTATAATCAATTGTTTTTAGAGGCGTATTAGCTGGTCCAGCTGTTTCAGGGATTACTATATTATTTCTATTGGCGCCAGAGTAGCCTACAAGAGTTGAATAATCTATACCGGATGGAGTCAATTTATAAATCCACATTTGGGCTGGATCTGTTGTTGCATTTCCTTGAAAGGCCATTGCTCCAATAGATGTTACTGAAGGCGGAATAATAATCTCTGTCAATTTGTTAGTGTAAAAAGCATAGGAACCAATGCTTGTTAATGTCGATGGAAAAGCAACTTTTACTAAATCATTTTGTCTAAATGCTCCAGATCCAATTGAAATGACACCTTCAGGAATAACTAATTCCCAACCTTTTAAACCAGCATTATCAAATGCATTATTTTCTATATATTTCAACTGAACACCATTTACTACACTTGGAATTAAAAGCTTTTTATTCGGAAATTCCGAATAATCACCAATATATCCTTTAAGCCTTGAATAATCTATTGTATCACCATTTTGAACATACCAAAATGAAGAATTAGCAATTGGATTTTGGCAATAAGCACATGCTCCAACCGATGTTACACTTTCTGGAATAATTGCTTCTTTTAATTGATTACTTTTAAAAGCACTTGATCCTATAGTAGTCAACTGATTATGTAATATTAATTTTTCAATTTTATTATTAAAAAAAGCACTGCTACCAATTGTTGTGACACTTGAAGGAATAATTACTTCTGTCAGTTTATTATATGAAAATGCACTTGTATTTATTTCTTTAATAGTATCTGGAATCATTACACTTGTTATTCCCATATTTGAAAAAGCATTATTATATATATCTACTACTTCCTTGCCATCAATATATGCTGGTATAACTACATCTGTTCCACATGAAATATTATAATATAATACTGATACTTGATTTTCTGATATGTTTCTTAATGTAAAACATTGTTTAGCTTGTTCTTCAGTTAATTCAACGCGTGGTTCATAGTTTGTTCTATATCCATTTTTATCTATAACTACAATTTTATTTGTTCCTGGAATTGGATTTCTATTATTTATTTGCCTTTTTGTAGAATCATTATAAACATCATTCTTTTCTAATTTATTGCTTTCAGTAATATCTATTTTCCATCCAGCTTTATCCATACTTGTCCAGTAAAAGTCGAAGGTACTATCTCTATTAACTACGGCTATAACATAAGAATCTTCCCATTCTGCCCATGGACTTTTTGCAGAATCAAGCTCCGTTAAATTTCCAATGTGAATATAGTATGAAGTATCATATTCTGATATGTCATTATTACTATCTATTACAAATTGTCTACCAGCTGTCGATAATGATTTTGCATCATTTAGATATATATCTTTTCTAGAATTTATTATTGTTTTAGTTGCAGCTGGAATAGCAACCATCATCAAAATTCCCATAATTACAATAACAGCTAATAATTCAACTAAAGTAAATCCTTTGTTATTCTTCTTTCTCATTATCTCACTCCTATTATAGTAAATTGTAATTTATTTTTATAATTATTTCAAGTAAAAAGAAACAATTATTTTTATTGTTTCCTTTATTTTGTAATATTTTTACTTTCATGTTCTAGTTGCATGTTTGTAACAATATCATCTTGTTTCATATTAATAAGTTCTGCATTTATACCTTTTGCTTCAAAATAATTTTGTAATTTTCCTATAACTTTTTCTGATGTTTCTATTTGTTCATTAATTGGCATATATTCTACTTTATATGAATCAAAATCACGAATTAATTCTTCAGCTTCTTCTTTTGTTCCGTAAATACCAGCTAGGGTTTCTTTTAGGCTAGAAATATCCCCTGTATCATGAACTTTTTTAAATTCATCTGGACCAATAACTTTCATTAATGAACTGCCTAACAGTCCATCTAGTGTTGCCGGATTATAATCAAAATAATATTTATGCATTAATGATAATAGATTATCGCCAATTTCTTCATTGGATACTCCAACTGTAGAACTTGGAATACATTCTAAAACATCATTATAATCATGACTATGAGCGCCATATTCACCATCTTTTATATAACTATATTGGATTGGATAATCTTTAGTTATTTGGCTTTTATCTGAATAGTACTTTCTTACAATTTTCATTTCTAATCTTGTGTCGTGTGCAATTTCAATTTTAGGTGTAACTGTTGATTCATAGTTTCCTTCAGCTAAATAAGCTTGAATTAGTATATTTTCAGACATTGGTTTATCATATTTAGCTTCATAATATGTTTCTAACATTTCTTTTATTTTAGGATTTACTTCTTTAGGATTTTTATCACTTTTTTTATTTATACAATTTTCAACCTGTAAATCTATTAGTGAAATTAGTCTTATGGCATCATCTTCTGTTCCATAAATTTCTGCAAGGGCTTTAGTAATAGGCGAAACATCGCCGTTAAAATATGAGCTAATCATTTTTTCTTCACCTAATATTTCAATAAGAATTTTTGTAGCTATAACTGTATCGTTATATGCGACGCCTGCTGAAGGAGGATAATATTCTTGGGTTAATAGTTCAGTCATTCCCTCTTGATAGCGATAGCCAAGAGATGAATCTACTGGTATACAAAGTGAATGAGTTATTTCATGTAGTAAAATATATTCATATGAGTTATGTATTACGTTTTCATAACAAGCATCAGGTTTTTCTAGGTTATCATTCATCTTAATTGTTGAACTTTGAAAATTCCAAGTACCATCAAATCTTTTTGCTCCTGTTGTAATTTTTAAGTGACCATTTGAATATTTAATCCAATCTTTATTGATATATTTTCCTTGATCTTCTATTAAAGTATCAGCAACTTTTAAAATGAGAGCTTTATCTAAATCTGATAAATTTTCATTACTATCAATAATAGTACTATAGTCTTCAAGGGTAGTTGCTGAAAAGTTTTCTCTTGCTTGAGTGTAATAGTTCATCACTGCATATGTATTTTGGATAGAATTTACATTTAACATTATCATAAACATATTGATAGAGACAATTCCTGCAGCAAGAAGTCTCATAATTCTAGTTTGTTTTAAATTGCTATCTTCAATTCTAGAAAAATAATTTGTAGAATTATCATTATATCTAGCTAAGAGACTACTAATGTTTTCATTATTTACAAATTTTCCATTTTGCTTAAAGAACTTTAAGAAAGATACTTTATCAAAATATAATTGATATTTTTCACCTTCTATATCAATATCAGTTATATAAACATGATTTATAGCATCTTTTGAAATCATTATGTATCTTGATAAAATATTCATAATTGCTTTTTCTTCGGCTGTTAATAAATATTCTTTATTATTATAAATTTTTTTATATTCTAATTGACCATTATTGAAAATATACTTATATAATATGTTATTTAAAGTAAAATTTGCTATTTCCATAATACACCTCTTTATTTTTAGAATATCATAAAAATAAATAAGGATACAAAATAATTACAGTACTTTACATATTTTATGTAAAAAATAATAGCTAAAGATATATTTATATTTCATGATTAGCTATAATTATGATGGTGATAATATGAATTTAATTAATACTTGGCAATTTTGGGTTATTTTATATTTATTAGCAGAAGTTATATTTGCTTTCAATTTTAAAAAAGCAAATAAAAATATGAAAAATGCTGGTTCTCTTACTATTTTATTAGAATTATGTACTGGTATTTTTTCTTTATTAATGATACCTGTGTTTGAATTTAAATTTAGTCCATCTATTAGTTCACTACTTATTCTTTTGATCGTTATTTTTATTTATGCTGCAACTGATCGATTGAATATTGAAGCGCGGTATGGTTTAGAAACGTCGACATTTAGTATGCTAAAGAGATTATCAACAGTATTTTTAATTATATTTGGTTTTTTATTTTTGAAAGAAAAGATAGTTTTAAATAAGATCTTAGGAGCTATTATAATTATTTTAGCAAATATTATTTTGATTTATAATAAAGGAAAATTTGAAATTAATAAATATTTTATAATGTCGGTTATTGCTAATTTTTTATTTGCAATCGCAATGATTATTAATGTTGATATTGCTAATAATTTTAATTTAGCTTTTTATACTTATATAACAGTTACTGGACCTGCTTTTTTAATTTTACTTTTTGAAAAGCATAGTATTAATGAATTAAAAAATGAGTTTAATCTTTATAATAAAATTAATTTTTTTATCGCTGCTTTTTGTTGGTGTTTGATGCTAAATTCATCAATTAGAGCTTTTCAACTTGGTAGTGTTATTGTTGTAGCATCTTTATTTTCGATTACGCCTATTCTTAATTCATTAGTAGAGTTAATTATATATCGCAATAAAGAAAAAATAATTAAGAAAATAATTATTTCTTTATTATTAATACTAGGAGTTATTTTAGTTAATATGTAGAGATTTATTTCTCTTTTTCTTTTTGTATAAAAATTCTTGGTACGCGATTTGAAATAGTACTTAGTATTTCATAATTAATTGTATTACAGATTTTAGCTATTTGTTCTACGGTAATGATTTTATTATCCCAAATATAAACATCATCACCTATTTTGACATTTTCTAGTTTTGATACATCTATCATGCAACTATCCATACATATATTTCCAATAATTTTACATTTTTGATTATTTATTACTACATAACCTTTATTGGATAAAGCTCTTTTTAAACCATCAGCATAACCTATA
This sequence comes from uncultured Bacilli bacterium, assembly GCA_944329395.1. GTDB lineage: Bacteria > Bacillota_I > Bacilli_A > RF39 > UBA660 > CAG-877. The sequence continues at coordinate 4,925 of CALVIF010000065.1, forward strand.
GGAATTGTAGCTATTTTTGTTGTTCTTTTAGTTATATAAGTTTTTGAATAGCCTATTGGAGTGTTTTTAGGGACTGTTTTTAAAAAGGTAATTTTTGTTTTTAATTTACATATTGGTTTTAAATTTATTAATTTGGAGTTTTTCTCTGATGGGTAATATCCATATAGTATTATTCCTGGTCTAACTAAATTAGTATTACTACATTGGCAGTTTATAATACCAGCTGAAGCTTCGGAATGAATATATTTTATATTTTTAAAGTTTTCTTTTATTATTTTAATAGCTGAATCAAATGTTTTTAGTTGTTTATTGGTAAACTTTTTATCAGAGTCTGCTGAAGAAAGGTGGGTATATACTCCTTCAAGTTTTAAATTATTATTGTTTTTTATTATTTTTAAAATTTCATTAAGATCATTAATGGCAATACCGGTTCTTTCCATTCCTGTTTCTATTTCTAGGTGTATTTTAAATTTTTTGCTTTTTAAAAGCAATTCATTTAGAAAATCTATGGAACTAACACCTGTAGTAAGATTATTTTTTACTATGGTATCTATTTCTTCTGTTGATGGTTGATTTAAAATAAAAATATCATTATTATAACCTATTTTTCTTAATTCTTCTCCTTCATGAGTAGTTGCTACTCCAACGATATTAAATTCTTTTAAAACTGATATTTCTTTATTTATAAATGTTCCATAAGCATTAGCTTTAATAATTGGCATTATTTCTTTTTTATTAATGATCTTTTTTATTTCGTTAATATTATTTTCTAAGGCTCTTATATTTATTTCCATTATTGTTGGCCTTTTATTCATATTTTCACATCCTTTAGTATACTTTATTATATTATATATTTTTAATGTATATTATGGTTTAATATCTATCTTTTTTTCTTTTAATACTAGTTATATACACATATTGTATATCAAATCTTTTCAGTAATAATTTACTTCTCTAATTATGATAAAATAATTAAGAATATTCTCTGGTTAGTACTTGATAAAATAGTTTGTTTTTATAGTCTCTTTGTTTTTTTATGAAATTTAGATAAATTTAAAACTATATTGGAGTTGTATGTATATATAATAGTACCATTATACGTTATGATGCTCTCATGCAATTATTATCTGCTTTTTTTGTTTCAAAAAAGGTATTCAAGAACACATTGAATACCTTTTCATACCAATATTTAAATTATTTGTTTATCATTTATGTCAGGATTTTTTATCATATTTCATTTTACCGGAGGTTAATAATCATTTAGAGTAAGATTAATATTATAGGCCAATTTATTAAGTTAGCTTGTAAACGTGCCATCTATCAATCTCTTAGATATAAATTCTGGTCCGTCTTGCCAATAATTTGGAAGCTAGATTCATTATATCTTTTTGTAATTCAAAGGCATCATCGACATAATTTAAGCCACTAGGCTTTCTTTTAAACTTAGGTATTGATATTTTTTTACATTTCTTAAATTAATTTACACCAGCCATCATATTGCTAGCGGGTGATTTTAGTTTCCATTTTAGATTGTCCTCACTTTCGTTCGAAGC
>CALVIF010000066.1 GCA_944329395.1 uncultured Bacilli bacterium
ACAATCAAAAAACGACATTTAAACTAGAAAAAGAAAAAAGCCCTAAAAAAACGGACTTTAGTCTAAAAATTTACTTACTAGATTAATCTTTTGCATATAAAAATTTATATTAGTAGTAATAATCTATTAATTTTTTTAAATTTATCCATTAATACTACTTTTATATAAAATACAGTATAATCTAAGTCTTTCTTCTTTAAAAACAATTTTTAAACCTTTAAATACATATATTATCCTATTATTATTCATAATAATAGTGGTGATATTATGTTAATAATAAATAAACTAAAAAAAGAAGTTGCTCCTTCTAAAGACTATATATTTAAAGAACTTAAAGTACATAATTTAAAAATTGGATTAATATTTAATGAAGTTCTAACAGATACAATTAGTGTTAATGAATATATTTTAAAAAGATTAACTCATTTTAAAAAAAATGAATTAAAAAATTTAGAAAATAATCTTCCCATGAAAAATATCAAAATTATTAATAAAAACGAAATAATGAACTACGTTAATAATGGTTTTGTTGTTATTATTATTGATAAAATTTATGCAGGTGAAGTTCGAGCAAATCTTGATCGTGGTATTAATACCGTAGATGGAGAACTTACTATTACAGGTCCAAAAGATAGTTTCTCAGAAAATTTCAATACTAATCTAGGACTTATTCGTAAAAGAATTAAAACCACTCAATTAAAAGTTACCGATATGGAAATTGGGAAAAATAGTAAAACAAAAGTTGGAGTTTTATACGTAGAAGGAGTTGTTAAAAAAGAAATTCCAAATAGAATAATTGAAATATTTAAAAGAATAAATATTGATGGAATAATCGATTCAAGTTACTTAAAAACAACTCTAGAAGGCCAAAAAAGTTTTTTTCCAACCATTATGATGAGCCAACGCCCAGATAAAAGCGCCATGGCCTTACTAGAAGGAAAAGTAGTTGTTTTAGTTGACATGAGTCCATATGCCTTAATTTTACCAAGCTTTTTTATTGACTTTTTTCATACAACTGATGACTATTATCAAAAATCATTTAATACAACATTCATTAGAATAATAAGATTTATTGCTTTTTTTATAGCTATTTTTACACCAGCAATATACATGTCTATCACTACTAGAAATTATGATTTAGTTCCACTACCACTGTTAATGATGCTAAAAGCTGGAAGAACCTTTGTTCCCTTCCCAGCATATATCGAAGCAATATTTATGATTGTATGCTTCGAAATATTAAAAGAATCTGATTTAAGAATGTCTTTTGCATCTGGTTCATCAATTTCTATACTTGGCGGATTAATACTAGGTGATGCAGCAGTCTCTGCAGGAATCGTATCGCCAATAATGATTATTGTTATAGCAATATCTTCTATTGCAGTATTAATATTTTCATCAATTGAATTAGGAAATGCAATTAGAATATATAAGATTATACTATTAATACTAGCAACACTACTAGGAATTTATGGTGTTATAATAGGCGCAATTTATATTTTGTATAAAATATTTACATTAAAAATATTTGGTATTCCATATACTGTCCCATTTTTTCCAACTGATAAAAATGAAATTAATGATTCATTCATAAAAAAAGAAGAACCCATAAAAAAGAGAAATTCATTTTTATCAAATAATATTATTAGGGGGAAATATAAATGAAAAAAATATTAATTATAATTTTAATTATAATAGGTGCCTATCTTTTTAAAATACCAGAATATAAAGAACTTAATAACATAGCCATAATTAAAGGAGTCGCCGTTGAATATGATGGATATAATTATACAATATATTTAAAAGAAGTTATTCCAATCAAAAATACACAAGGAATTGATTATGAATATAAATATTATATACAACAAGCAGCAAGTATCGAAAAAGCATACAAAGAACTATCAAAAAATACAAAAAAGAAACTATACATTAACAAATGTCAGTTTCTTATTTCAAACTTAAATACTACTAAAGAAATTATAAAAACTTTAAAAATTAAACCAAAAACTATATACCACGATGTTAATAATATATATGAAAAACTAAAAGATATTAACTAAGTATTTCCTCACAAGTATAGCCTCTTTGTTCATAAAATTTTCTTTGTTTTTCCTTTTCTTGAAAATATTGCATAAATATATCATTATTAGCATTTTTTAAAGCAACATAATCATAAATTGATATTATCGTTGTATTATTTTGACTATTAACAATAACTCCTCTAATTTTTTTAAAAAAATTAATCTCCTCATTTACACTTAAATTAGTAATTGCATTTGTCTTAGTATCCAACTGATTGTCACCTAAATACTGATAAGTAATAATATTTTGAACTAGATTATTTTTTGTATATTTAGATCTACTAACTATCTTATATTTTTCATCTTTATTTATAGCAGTGCATGATAGGATTATTGTATCTTTAGGCCCTGAAATAATAGGTTTATATTGCTGCGGCATTAACTTTCTTAATACAGGCGGTGCAATTATAAAAATTGCTAATATAAAAATTGCTAATATAAGTAAAAAATTTATTATATCCGCTTTTTTTCTAAATTTCGTCTTTTTAAAGTTTTTTTTCATCTTTTTTATTGACTCATTTTTTTTAAAATCATTTTGTAAAGCTTTAACACTTTGTTGTTTTACAGCTTCAGCAGATACAACCTCTTTCACCTGAGATACTGTATAACTTTGAGGCACTGTTTGCAAAACAGTGTCTTTTTCAAGCACTGGTTGATAATTATTTATAACAATTTGTGACTGTCCAATAGATGATAATTGCTGTTGTGTCATAGGAACAGTAGAGTTTATATCCTGTGTTTTTACAGGACCACTAACTTTTATAATTTCTTCCAAAGATATTACTTTAGCTTGTTGCTGAGGTAATGGTTGATTAACATTTGGCAAAACAGATTGAACTTTTTTTGTATCAATCATCCCACTAGTTTTTATAACTTCCTCAGCTGATATAACTTTAGGGTCGCTATTTTTTAAAGATTTCGAATTATTAGATAAATTACTTCCATTATCTTTTTCAAATTTATTATCCATTTAATATATCCCTCTTTCTTACTTTTATAACTACCTATAGTTTAAATATCTTTTACGGCTTAATAACAATACCTAAAAGAAGTGAAATATATAAAGCTTGCTCATAATTTACAATAACTCCTTTTAAATTATTTATATTAACTTTCATATTAGTTATTGTTGATGTTCTAAAATCAAGATTTTTCATTACTGTATTATAAAATTCAGAATTCGTTAAATCACAACATTCATATAATAATTTTGACCATTTTATTTTATCAAAAGAAGACTCTTTTAAATTACAATTTTCAAATATTACATTTTTAAAATTTGCCCCATTAAAATTTACATATAATAAATTGCAATTTTTAAATTCTACAAACTCAAAATAAGAATCAGCAAAATTAACGCCTACTAAATTGCTATTATCAAATACAACATTTTTATATGAATGTCCCATTAATTCAAGATTTGAAAAAAGACATTTATCAAATTTAACCTCATTTAAATCAATTTTCTGAAATGAAGCTTTTGTAAAATTACAATTAACAAAAAAAGAATTTATTATTTCACTATAGTCACAATATCCAACAAACTCTTCGTTGTAATATTCTCTATTTTCTATATATTCATCTAATTTCATATAACTTTATCTCCGCATTTTTAACCGATTCAACTTATTCTGAAGCATCTCTCTCCTAGATTCCTCTAAGGTCTTATTCAAAATATATTTATTATTTTGTAATAAAAGAAGACTGCCTTCTTTTATGTTTTTCGGAAGTGAACTTACATCTATTTCTATTTTTTCTCCACTCATAATATTTTCTAATACAGCAATATTACCATTTATTTGATCAACAGCATAATTCATTATTCACACCTCAACCATTTGTATTTGTCTTTATTGTTTTAAAATTAATTATCGTTCCATTAGATTCAGCAATAATCGTCCCATTTTCATCTGTTCTAAATGTCTTTACATTATTATCAATAAGTCGATTTAAAATTATCTCATTTGGATGTTGATAATTATTATTTTTTCCTACTGAAATTATTGCAAATGTTGGAGACACTCTTTTTAAAAATTTAAGTGAAGTAGAAGAACTTGAACCGTGATGTCCTACTTTTAAAACATCACTTTTAATTTCTTTAAGCATTATTTCATTTTCTATTTCAATTGAAGCATCTCCCATAAAAAGAAAGCTAGTTATCCCATATTTCAATTTTAAAACAATTGAACTGTCATTTAAATTAGCATTATCATTTTTTACACTTAATACCTTTAATGACATATTATTAAATTGTACTTCCGAATTAATAGTTGGCGTTTGAAAAACAATATTCTTTTTTTCCAAAACATCCAAAACATCTTCAAACGTCTTAGTAGTAGTTACAACATCAGGCATAAAAAATTGTTCTGTATCAAAATTTTCAAGAATATCATCAAGACCACCAATATGATCTTCATGAGCATGTGTACCCACAACAAGTTTAAATTTTGGTATTCCTAATTCCTCAAAATAATTTACAAGCTTTGGTCCATCTTCATTGTTTCCTCCATCAATTAACACATATTCATGATTATTTTCTATCAAAATACAATCAGCTTGCCCAACATCTATAAAATATACTCTTAATAAATTACCATCTAAATTTATTACTTCATTAACTTTGCCATTATTTTCCTCAACACTTGTACTAATTACATTAGTAATATCTTTATAATAAACCGCAAAAAAAGCAACTATTAATATAAGCAATGTTTCAATTAGCTTTTTTCCAGATTTACTTGACATCATATCACCCTTATTATCATATTACAATATTTATTATATCACATAAAAATTTCCTAGTAAATCGATGATTATACCATTTATTAACAAAGTCAAATTCAATTTTTAACAACAAAAAAAGCTATTAAACATAGCTACTTAATCAAAATTATAATAATTCTTGTTCAATAAGTTGTATAAAACCATCATATTCTTTAATAGAATTTTTTGTATCAATATAAAAATATTTATCACCATTTCTTCGTATTCTAATAACATTTTTAGAATTAGCATTATATAAATCATCTATTTGATAAGGATTATTTTCTATAAAAACACCATTTTCATAATCAACATTTTCTAAATTTAATTTTGACTTATCAGTAATAATTATATCATCAAAGTATTTAGTTATATGTGATAATTGAATTTTCTTCTTTTGATATTTTTTATTACCATAACTCAATAAAATTATTTCATATTTTCTTATCTTTTCTAATTTTTTTAACCCTTCTATAACATCATCATATAAATTATCATTTGATAATAATTTACTTACATCAAAAAGCATTTTTACAGGCAACTTATATTTTTTCATTAAATACTTTGCAAGAATTCTTAAATCAAACAGATAATCACCATTAAATAAAGTTTTTTCAGCCATTTGTATTTTATTATCACTAATACCATAATCATTACATATTTTTAAAAAACCATTATATAAACTATTACTATCATATAATGTTCCATCAAAATCAATATAAAGTTTATCTTTCATATATACTCCTATCTATAATACAATGCCATTGTAACTTAAATAAAACAATAAAGTCAATTTATAAGAATATTATTTTTTTCGTCCATACTTTTTTTGAAACTTTTCAGTCAATTCAAAAGATATATCATGAAAAATAAATTGTTCATATTCTTTAGGAATATTACCAAGTTTAATACTTTGCTCAAGCGTACCACTACTGTTTACTGTATCCAATAATTTATCTATATTTTCAGAAAAATACATATCAATAATAGGTATATCATAATATAAATCTACATAATTTCTTTCTAACAATAATTTATAAAATCTATATGAGGTATCATGACGAAGAAAAACATTTATTCTCTTTATCATAGAACTTAAAAGAATATTTCTAAGTGCTACATACATTTCTATACTTTGACTTACTGTTCTCTGTGAATTATTTTCACCAATCCAATCTGAAATTATAAGATTTCTTTGTAAAATATGATAGCAAACTACCCAATCTGCCCCCAAAATAATATGTTGATCATTTAATGGCACTCCATGCTCTTTTGCAAAAGATGAAGGACCATCAAACATCGAAAAACATGAATCGTACACATTTTGCGTATATCTTTCTTTTGCAAGTTTTTTTATTCTTTCAATAACTTCAAAAGTTATTTCTTCTCCAGAATAATGTCTTATATAAGACACTACAAATCATCCCTTTCATAAACAAACTATAAAAGAAATATCATAAAACAAAAAAAGACTAATAAAGTCTTTAAAAAACACAGTGGTGCGGGTAACAGGAGTTGAACCTGCAAGCCTTGCGGCACTAGATCCTAAGTCTAGCGCGTCTGCCAATTCCG
>CALVIF010000067.1 GCA_944329395.1 uncultured Bacilli bacterium
GATGATATTGTAGAATTAAGTAACGGACAAAAAGTACCATATTTTATGATTTCTGATAAATTATCTGAGGTTGATGGGTTGTTGTCTTGTGAAGTAGTAAAACCAGATGATTGTGATGATGCATTAGTTGCTCATATAGAATTTAACCGTGAAGATTTTAATGTTAGTCCGGGATGGGCAGAAAGTATGTTGATGAGTGTTGGTAAAAAGTGTCAAGAGTCTTTTTCCAAAGAACTTTCTGATAAAATAGTTTTTAAAGTTAGACCTTTTGGACAATCATTTCCACTTACTATCGATGGAAGAAGGGATATTTTAGCTTTGGCTAAGGAAGGGATTGATGATTGCTATAAACCGAATATTGTTGATAGTGATATTGAATTAATTCCAGCTAGTACGTATTTTTCAAAAGAAAATAGACCAAAGCAAAAAGTTAAAGTTAATAAGTTAGATTCTTAGTTAGATTTTATAACAAAAAAACAACATTTTAGGTTGTTTTTTTTATATTAAAATATGTTTATATTTAATTATTTTATGGTAAAATTATATGGGATGATGATTGTGGGAGGAAAATTATGAATGAATTAATTATTGCCGAAATAGCAAAAAATTTAAATATTAGTGAGAAACAGGTTTTAGTTGTTTTAAATTTGCTTGAGGATGGTAATACAATTCCTTTTATTGCAAGATATAGAAAAGAAGCAACAGGAGCTTTAGATGAAGAGTCAATTAGAGCTATTAATGAGGTATATGAGTATCAAGTTAATTTATATAATCGCAAAGAAGATGTTATTCGTTTAATTGATGAAAAAGGAATGCTTACTGATGATTTAAGAGAGTCTATTATGAAATGTAGTAAACTTGTAGAAGTTGAAGATTTATATCGACCATATAAAGAAAAGAAAAAGACAAAGGCAACCGAAGCGATTGCTTTAGGATTAGAGCCTCTTGCTAAAATGATGATGAGTTTTCCTGTTTCTGGTAGTTTAGATGATATGGCGGCTAAGTTTGTTAATGATAAAGTAAAATCTACTTTAGATGCAATTACTGGTGCTAAATATATTATTGCTGAATGGATTAGTGATAATGCTAGTTATCGAAAATGGATTAGGAGTTATTTTTATAAAAATGGAATTATTAGTTCTAAAATAAAGAAAAATGCTGAAGATCAAAATAAAATATATGAAATGTATTATGATTATAGTGAACCTGTTAAATCAATTAAACCTCATCGTATTTTGGCATTAAATCGTGGGGAAAAGGAAAAAATATTAACTATTTCTATTGATGTTGTTAAAGATGATATTTTATTGTTTTTAGAGAAAAAAATAATAAAAAATGATAAATCTTTTGTTGTAAGTAGTATTAAAGATGCTATTGAAGATGCTTATAAGAGACTTATTGCTCCATCAATTGAAAGAGAAATTAGAACTGAATTATCTGAAAAGGGTGAAGAAGCAGCAATTGAAAATTTTGGCAGTAATTTAGAATCTTTACTTTTAACTCCTCCTATGAAAGAGCAAGTTGTGCTTGCTTTTGATCCGGGGTTTGTTAATGGCTGTAAATTAGCTGTTGTTGATAAGAATGGAAAATATTTAGATTCTACAGTTATTAAGCCATTTTTAAATAGTAGTAATGATGAGATAATAAGTGCGTCCAAGAAAGTTGTTGTTGATCTTATAAGAAAGTATAATGTTGATATTATTGCAATTGGTAATGGTACTGCATCTCGTGAATCTGAAAAATTTTGTGCTGATATAATTCATGAATATAATTTAGATTGTAAATATGTTATTGTATCGGAAGCAGGGGCTTCAATTTATAGTGCTTCTCCTATCGCTGCTTTAGAATTTCCTGATTTGGCTATAGAAAAGAGAAGTGCAGTGAGTATTGGTAGAAGGCTTCAAGATCCTTTGGCTGAACTTGTTAAAATTCCACCAGAGGGGATTGGCGTTGGCTTGTATCAACATGATGTTAGTGAAAAAAAGCTTTCTAGTTCACTTGATTTTGTTGTTGAAAAGTGTGTTAATAGTGTTGGTGTTAATATTAATACAGCGTCTAGTTCATTACTTGGATATGTATCTGGACTTACAAAAAAAGCAGCTCAAAAAATTATTGATTATCGTGAAAAAGTTGGAAAAATTTTGTCTCGTCAGGAAATTCGTGATAAGAAGATTCTTACTGACAAGTCTTACGAGCAAGCAATTGGTTTTTTAAGAGTTTTGGATGGTGATAATCCATTAGATAAAACAGCAATACATCCTGAAAGTTATGATATTGCACGTTCGTTACTTGATGATTTAGGCTTTTCTATTAATGATATTGGTAGTAGTAAATTAATTGATTCTTTAAATAGCATTTGTACTAGTGATTATCAAAAGAAATTAAATACCGACCAATATACATTAGAAGATGTTATTATATCTTTAAAAAAGCCTAATCTTGATCCTAGAGACGAAATGCCTCAACCACTTCTTCGAAGTGATGTTTTGGATATTAGTGATTTAAGTGTGGGTATGAAACTTCAGGGCACAGTTAGAAATGTGGTTGATTTTGGTGTGTTTATTGATATTGGATTACATAATGATGGTCTTGCTCATATTTCTAAGTTGACTGATAAATATATTAAACATCCAAGTGAAGTTGTTAGCGTTGGTGATATTGTTGATTGTTATGTTGATGATATATTTTTAGATAAGGGTAAGGTTAGTTTAAGATTAACGGAAAAATAGTTTTTCGTTAATCTTTTTATTAAAATAAATATGTTGTATGAATAATTATTTAATAGTTTTTTCTAATATAAATATAATTTATTAGGAGGAGATATTTATGTTGGAAATTATAGGAGCAATTTTTGTTATTTTAGTTGGAAGTTTATTTCATTTTTTGTATAATTTAACTAATAATAATAAAATTGTTGGTTATTTTACAGCGGTTAATGAATCTACTTGGGAACATATTAAATTGATTATTGGACCTTCATTTTTATGGTTAATTGTTGAGTATCATTTTTATTTTTTTAATAATAATCTTTTTTTTGCTAAATTTGTTGGTATGCTTGTAATGATTAGTATGATTCTTATTTTGTTTTATACGTATACTTTTTTTACTAGAAAGAATTATCTTATTATTGATATTAGTATCTTTATTTTATCTGTTTTAAGTGGACAGTATATATTTAGTTTGTTATTGAATATGATGAATTTTAATAATTTAATTAATCATATTGGAATTTTTGGATTAATTATCATTTTTTTAAAATATCTTACTCGTACTTATGTACCTAAAAAGAATTTTTTATTTAAAGATCCAATAACTGGTAAATATGGTATAAATAATCATTTTTGATTATTTTTTTTATGTAAAATTAATTATTTGATATTTATTTTTTGCTCTATATGTGTTATCATTGTTATGAGTATAATAAGAGAGGTGCAACATGTATAAAAAAAATAAAAACGGATTTACATTAATTGAATTATTGGTTGTTATTGTAATAATTGGTATTATTACAGTTTTGGCATTGCCTGGTGTTCAACAGTTGCAGGAACGTAATCGTATGAGAAAATTTGAAATTTATGGTGACGAGCTTGAATCTGCTGGAAAACTTTTTACAGATTCATATTCTGATGATATGTTTGGAATGCAAGGAAATGGATGTTATGATATTCCATATTCAGAACTTCGTGGTAAGTCTTTGATTAAAGATTTCGAAGTTGATGGTATAACTTGTAATAGTGATAAGACTTTTGTTCAAGTAAAAAGGGAGAATAATAAATATACTTATGATGTATCGTTATATTGTACGAAAAATGGTAAAGCAGTTTATCAAAGTGAGACAGTAATTCCTTGTAATAATGAAGGTGGTTCTGGTAGCTTACTTCCTAAAATCGATATTTCATATACCAATGATGCGGAAAGCATTGATGGTGTATGGTCAAAGTCTAAAAAGGTTACAATTAAAGTTTCAGCTGCTGAGGGATTAATTGATAATATTAGTATTCTTTATGGATGGAGTACTGATAAAAATGTTAAGCCAACTTCAATGAGTTCATATAATTTTAGAAATGATTATGGAGCTTCTAGTGCTACTATGTCGTTTGATGATAGTGGTAAAACAGGTGAGTATTATTTGTTTGTTGAAGGTGATGATGTAATTGATGCGGGAGGACATGTTGCTTCTGATACATGGTCTAGTGTTATGAAATTTGATAATACTGCTCCAGAAGTTCCTACTATTAACAATCCAAAGCATGATAGTTGGGCAGGAAGAGCATTTGTTGATGCTAATAAATATGTTCTTACAGTTTCAACAGTTGATAATCAAGGAGGAATAGCTTATTGGCAATATGAATATCCAAATAGTGAAAAAATTCCTAGAAAGTATGCTAATTCAGCAAGTAGTAATTTTGTTACCACGCCATTTACAAAAGAGAGAAATGAAATTGTACGTATAACAGTATGCGATACTGCAAAAAATTGTTCATCTAAAGATGAGAGAATTAGTATCGATAAACAAGATCCAACTTGTAATATATCACTAAATGGTACAATGGGACCTGATGGATGGTATGTTTCTGTTGTTGATGTTACGCTTAACACAAATGATACTGGTGGATCTGGTGTTGGTTCATATGACTTGACAACTAGCTCAACACCATCATATAGCAATGTAAATAATAAAAAACAGAGTACTGTAATTGATGGAATTACTTATTATGGATATGTAAAGGATAGGGCTGATAATGTAGCATCATGTAAAACTGAAAGGTTTGTTGTTATTGCTGAACCTCCTAAGGTAGAGTTTAGTTTAAGTGGTTCAACTTCAACTGCTACATGTTATGATGGTAATACCGGTGCTCTTATAAACACATTTAGTCAAGATATTTCTTCTTCACTTTCTCATAAGGTTGTTTGTAGTGATCAATATGGACTTACGACTACAGCTACACAGAATTTTGGACGTGATTCGCATACACAAACTTCTTGTGGTGAATATAGTTGCGGGTGTCCATGTAATAATGGTGGATGTCCTCCAGGAACTGTGCCTCATTGGACTTGTTCTAATGGGTCAAGTTGCTGTGGCAATTGTGGATGTAGCACAAGTACATATTATACATATTATAAGTCTGGGGAACCAATTGTAAGTACGAACTATTAAGGAGATATAAAATGAAGAAAAAAAAGTTAAATATTTTAGTTTTAATATTTGTTGCTGTTGGATTATTTTTAATGTTGTTTGGAGTAATTATTAATATAATTGAGAACAGCAAAAAAAATAGTGATATTGATGATAATAATAATAGAGATGAAGAATTAGCTATTGTTATTTTGGAAGATTTAGAAATTGACAACTATCTTAAATATGTTTTTAATCTTAATGTTGAACTAGATAAAAATCTTTTGGATGTTGGAACTTTAGCTGATATGCAAATGTTTTTTCAAGCTAATGATAATTTAGAAAAATATAAAATAAAAGCATATGATACTGATGTAATGTATGGATTTGTTAAATATAGTGATTATTTGGCTGAACATCAAAGAGTATTTGGTATTGACCCAGATATGACACCTGATTATGATATGGCTGCAAGTGTTGTTTTTAGCATTCCTAATTTTTTGGAAAATACTAATCAAGAAATAACTACTAATGATGTTAGAGTTTGTGATAAAGATTCTTATGATAATTGTTTTGTAATGCTAGTTCCTGATTATGACAATAATACTGGTATAAAGTTTTCAGCACTATCTATAGATGATAAAAAAATATCTGGTAATATTAGGGCTACTGTTACTACTGAAAATCTTGAATCTTATTTAGATGGTTCATTTGAATTTGAATTTGAAAAACAGGGTAATGATTATATTGCAAAAAGTTTAAAAATTGTTTCAGTTGCTGACTCATATAATAGTGTTGATCGTAAATAATGACGTGTTATAGAATTAAAGTAGTTAATTATTAAAAATATTTCATTACTTTTTTCTTTTTGCTATTAAAAACTCATTTCTAAAAAATAGAAATGAGTTTTTATTTTAAATAATATATAGTGTTTTTATCTCGTTTAATAATTTTTTCTTTTTCTAATTTTTTTAGTTCACGCATTAAATTGCTTCTATCTACAACAATATATTGTGCAATTGCTTTATATGAAGTTGTTACTTTAAAGACTTTATTGGTATTCATTCTTTGTTTTAGAAAATATAAAAATTTTTCTCTAACTGATTTTTGTGATAATAG
>CALVIF010000068.1 GCA_944329395.1 uncultured Bacilli bacterium
TAAAAAAGCTGATATTAATAGAGCAACTTTTTATAGATACTATTTAGATATCTATGATTTATTAGATAAACTAGAAGAAGAGTTTATATTAGAATTGAAAAATGACTATAAAGAATTCAACTATCAAAACAATCAACTATATGATTATGTTATAGCTCTACTAAATTCATGTTTGAAAAATAAATCTTTTGTAAAAGTATTATTTAGCACCAAAAACAATGTTCTTTTTTTAAACGAAGTTTTAGAAGATGCTTATGAAAGATGTAAAATACGTTGGGAACATGATATTCCAAATTTAGACTCTGAAAAAGAAGAATATACTACCGTCTTTTTATTTAATGGCACAATTGGCATTGTAAATTATTGGATTCAAAATGATTTTGATAAAGATGTTGATGAAATAGCAAACATGGTAAAAGAATTAAGTTACTATGGAACATATAAATTTATCTATAACAAAGAAAGAGCCAACTAGAGGCTCTTTTACATTTAAATAAAAAAACTAACTAAAAAGTTAATATTTATCAAATATGGTGCGGGTAACAGGAGTTGAACCTGCAAGCCTTGCGGCACTAGATCCTAAGTCTAGCGCGTCTGCCAATTCCGCCATACCCGCACATAAAATGGTGGACCCTATAGGACTCGAACCTATGACCGCCCGGTTATGAGCCGGATGCTCTAACCAACTGAGCTAAGGGTCCGCTGCTATTTAATAATAGCACATATTTTTCATGAATGCAATAGAAAAAATAAAAAAATAGGTTTTTATCCTATTTTCCTAACATATTTAATAAATTAATTTTAAACATATCTTTTTCTGGATTAGTTTTAGAAATCATAACACCTTTGTATGTAGATAACTCAGCTCTATGACCTTCATCTAAAATGCCCTCTGGTGTAATATTAGTCAAAAGAATAATGTTTTTTTCAGTATATACTGTATAATGTAGAGTAATCTCACCATGAACCTTTACAAACAATTCATCAGTAGGTAATTTCAATTCATAACACACAGTTTTATCTTTTTCATTTCGACTAACTTCTTGTCCTAAAAAATGACCTTTACGAAGTTCAGGATAGTAACTAAATGTTAACTTTTTATAAGCTAACATATTATATTTTCTAACAGAACGTTCTTTCTTTCTAAAATCATTTTCATCCAAATATTCAAATATATAAGAATTTACCATTATATTCAACCCCCTATATCAGTAATTCTTAGGTTCCCCTCTCACCTTTGAAGTACACATATTATATCATAAAACTTCAAATTTGTCAAAATTTTTTTGTTTTTATTATAAAATTGTGTCTTTAGTACATAAAAACCTCGTTTTAATAACTAAACGAGGTTTCATAATTTAATTACATTTTTTTATATACTTTTGAAAATTCACCATATGAGTCATAAGCAGGTGCTGCCAAAGATTCAATATATTGATCAATTTCCTCTTCGCTTGTAAACTCGTATGGTTCTTCATACTCATATACATCTTCTGATATAACATCAGAACTTTGTGAAACATCAGATTCAGGAATACTACTATATGTAAATGTTGAATATCCTTCTGCATTAGGATCAGGTAATGGGTCTGAAGAATTTGCTGCACCAGAACCATCAGTTGTAATATCTGTTACCGAATCATCTAAATTTCCATTTGAATCAGAATGATTATTATCAAAATCTGTTCCATGTCCTAAATCATCTTCGTTAACTGTACCACCGTTATTTATATTATCGTTAGCATTATCAATATTTTCTTGATATTCCTTATCGCTTTCTTCAACTTTATTTTCAAGATCTTCTCTTTTTTGATCTTCCTCGTCTTGCATCTCGCCAGCTATTTTATCTGCTTCTTTTTCAGCTTCATCTTTAGCAGCTTGATTCTCACGATCTAGTTCTTCTTGAGCCTTTTTCTCAGCATCAGAAACAGCCTCTTCACCAGCCAATTCTACAGCTTCATCTCTATCAGAAGTTTTTATTTCTTCTCTTTCAGTAAAATATTCTGTTACAGAATAAGTAGAAACAATTGTATAACTATATGGATGTAAGAAGAATCCATTTACTATTTCTTGAAATGCAGATAAATAAGTTAATTCTCTATGCATATCATCTATAACATATGCCTCTTTTTCTTCTAAGAATAAAATCATTGCATCTCTAACACTATAATAATCTGCATATTCATCATTTTTTTCAGATGTTAAAGATACTAATTGTGCTTTTTCTAATATATCTTCAGCAATATTACATGCACCAATATCATTCAAATAATCAATAGCTTGTTGAGTTAAAGTATGATCTACTTCTAAATTTTGGAACATAATTTCACTTGCAGCAACCATTGGAATAATAGAAAACTTATATGGTTCAATAGAAGCACGTGCATCACTATGAGAAATTCCTTTAGTTCTAACATCTTCTGTTATTGGAAAATCTTTATATAATTCATCATAGAATTTTTTAACAGATTCAAGTTTTTCTTCTTCAGTTGTCTCTTTGCATTTTAAAAACATATTATGATATTTTTCGTAAAATGCCTTACCTTCTTTAGTATGAACAACCATATCTATATTTACAGGATTATCTCTTGTTTCTAAAACATGAGCTCCCATCAATTGTAAGATAGCCATCTTATATGAATTATTCAATTCATAAGCATCTACTTCTCCACCATTTAATATTTCAACTAATTCTTCCTTTGAAAAATCATTGTATACAAGAGCCATAGACATAACTTCATCCCAAGTCAAAGCAGGACGAACTGTTAAAGTTTTTTGCTCTTTAGTCTCACTGTTCTCAATTGTAACAGTCTCCTCAACTAAATCTGCAAATCTAATGTTATAGTCTGCCAAAAAATTACCAACAGAACCTAAAACTTCTCTTTGTAATTCACTCTTAGAAGTATTTAATAATACATTAAATATATGATCTTTAGGTATAATAGGCTCTCCATCAGAATCATAAGCAACTAACGAAGCATCAAGACTAATATCATCAATAGCATTTTTTGTACAGCCAATTGCTGTTAACAAAATCGGAATTGTAAGACCAAACGCTGCTATTTTTTTAGATAATAATCTTTTACTTTTAAAATTAAATATACTACTAAAACCATTATGCACTTTTTTCGCACGCGTTTTTTCTTCAATTCTAGCTTGCTCTTTTAGTAACTCATCAACAACAGATAAACCAGAAAAATGTAAATTCAATATATCGCCACCAGTTTGATTATTATTTTTATTATTATTTTTATTATTATTTAACATTAATAATTCCCCCTTTAATCTTTAACTCTAACTGATCCTGTATAATACCAATCATCATTTAGTAAAGATAAATCATTATAGTAACTCCATTTTTTAATTGTTTTTCCTGGATCTAGAACAGTTCTTGTTCTAGTACTCTTATAACATACATTTCCATACAAAGGTTCAGTTCTAGTATCAATATCAGATACTTCTATTGTTCTATATACTGGTACTTCCTTTGTAACTATTTCACTACATTCAGCAGTTACAGAAGTTGACTCATCAATAGGAGCCATTGTTGAAGTATCAACTTCAGTCATATTACCTGTATATGTATATTCGTCATATACAAAGTTTGGCAATGTTGTACATGTATCTGAACAGTAACTATAATCAGCACCTACAAATACATAATACTTACCATTTGAATTTGTTGGTGGATTTGTATATGAACCTGTACCTACATAATGCCATCCATCAACATCACCCTTAGTATAACCAGTTACTGTATTTATAGTTGTATAAGTTTTTGTTATAGCATAAGTTTTCTCATTAATTATAACATAATCCCAATTTTTACATGTCTTTTGCTTATAAGACGTTACTTGAACCTGTTTTTTACTTGTAGATACATATTCTTTTTCATATGTACCAATTTGTTCTTTACGCTCATAAAGTTTTAATTCTTCACGACATTTAGTATCATTTTCAGCACAAGTAATTGGTTTAGTACTGCAAGAAGTTTTCTCATAAGGTTTCCACTTACTCCAAGGTGTAAATGTAGCCTCTGTCGTTTTAGCATACTCATACTCATATTCATCTTCTTCACCTGGATCTGGTGTAGGAATTGGTTCTGGTTGTTCAGTATCATCATCAGGATTTGGAAGAGGAATAGGTTCTGGTTGAGGTGTTGGTTGTGTATTCTTATCATCATCACCTTGTTTAATTGGTACATCAACAGATGGCTTTGACTCATTTTCATTTATATCTGTTTTTTTCTCACATAAATAATCATCACAATAGTTATAACATCCAAGATGTACTAAAACATAATCTTCTTTTTCACTATCTTTGATATTAACCTTTAAAACATATTCATCTTCTTGTTTTGTTATTTTTACATAGCTATTATCAACATCAACAGCTTTTCCATTCTTATCAATTAAAGGAACAATAAGCTTTTTACCTATCATATCACCTAATGTCATTTTATCATAATCACCAGTATTCTTAGGCAATCTTTCAACAGTGTAATATGATATTGCAGCTTCCTTCATTTTATCGATATTATCAGCAAATATCTTTGATGTTAAACCATTAATATTTTCATTAATCTCAGTACCATTACCTAAATTTTTATTTATTGCTGGTGCAATAAACTTTGGTAATAACCAAACTAATAAAAACACAAATATTATTATTAATATTAATTTTAATAAGAAATCCTTAAATGGAAATCCTCTATTTTCATACTCTTCATTATACATCTATACATCCCCCCATTTGTTAGGTCATATTCTACCACAAAAGTAGTAAAAAGTCAAATATTTTTCTTAATAATAACTATAGTACTACCAGAATTAAAATTATCAATTTTATATGAATCAACATACTTATTACATTTTAGTGTTTCTTGAGTAGTCTTCCTAATTATCCCTGTACCAATTCCATGAACAATTATTGCTTTTTTTTCTTTTTGGCGATAACAATCATAAACAAATTCATTTATCAATATTCGTGCATAATCTCGATCTAATCCATGTAAATCAAGCTGTGGTAAATTACTATATAATGTTATCATATTCCAATACTTCTTTTAAATTTGGAATTGAAAATCTTGAACCAACTCTCGTTACTGATATTCCAGCTGTAATTGAAGCATAACGTATTGAATCACGTAACGAATAGTTATTACTTATAAAATATGTAAACGCCCCATGAAATATATCACCAGCACCAGTAGAATCAACTGCTTTAACAGAAATACTAGGTATTTGTTCGTATTTACCATCAATAAATGTAAATGTCCCCTTCGCCTCTAAAGTTATAATAATATTAGTTTTGAAAAAATCTTTCAATTTTTCATAACAATATATCAATGTACTTTGGTCAGAATAATCAATTTTCATTTTACAAAATTCTTCTGCATAATCTTTTGAACATATAAAATATTTGACCATTTTCCCTATTTTCTTAGTGCTTTCATTAACCCTTCCAGCATCTAAAATACTAATTGAATCGAGATTTTTATTTAAAACATCTAAAGCAGTCAAAGGATGTTCTCCATCAACTAATATAACATCAGCCTTAACATCAACAGTCTTTGATAATTTTTCAATTGGACTATCCTTAGCTGTAATAATTGTTCTACTTCCACTACTCATATTAGCAATTATATAACTACTAGAAGTAAAATGATTATCAACCTTCTCTAAATATGTTGTATCAGCTCCTATTTTCACAAAATCATCAATGATTCTATCACCATAATAATCGTTTCCAACTGCTGAAACAATAACAGTATCCATCCCCCATTTAGCCAATAAATATGCCCCATTTGAAGCTGGGCCACCACCGCATTCTATATGCTTTGGAATTCGATATTTAATATTTTCAATTGGGTATTCATTCATCGGTAATGTTGTATCAAACGTAGAATGTCCTACACAAACAGCTTTCATTTTTTCACCTTCCAACACTTAAATTATATCAAAAAACTATAATACTTTCCATACGTATTTATATTTTTAATAAATTAATTATTATAATAAAAAAATATTAATAACAAAGATTCAGTCTTTTAAAATACAAAACTCTGTTTTTAAAACAGGTTCTATAATAAATAGTGTTGGTGAGTAAAATTGCTGACACTATTTTAGTCTATAAAAAAGAGTCATTTCAGAAAC
>CALVIF010000069.1 GCA_944329395.1 uncultured Bacilli bacterium
TTTCACTTCATTGACAAAAAATAGCTTAGCCAATCTAATACAATCTTTAGTATCTGTTTTTGTTTTTCTTAAAGTATACTTGTAATTTATTTCTTTCCTTTAGTTTTTTAATCAAATTAAAATTGCTGTCATAATATAGATTTAAGTCATCACAAATCCTTTTATTAATTTCCATTAAAGCATTATGATACTCTTTATACTTTGGTGATAATACAATCATACTTGGAATAAATATATTATTATATCCCTTATTTTGCAATTCTTTCATAAACTTTCTTTGACTTATTCCTACTAAACTATATTTATAAAAAATGCTATTTTTTAACTTATATCCATCATTAACTTTTTTCTTTAACTTTTCGTATTCTTGTTCAGCAGGATTGAGTAATTTCTTGATTTGAGAATCAAGTTGTTCAGTTTGACTTTTAAGTGATTTTTCAGAGTTCAATTTAAACATAATCCAAGAATTTAATTTCATTAAAAGGGGAATTCTAATATTTGTATTATCCCAAAATTCAATAATCCTATTATATGCTTCTTGTTGCTCTTGCGTTTGAATTCTTATTTGTAAATATGGTAAAAAATGATTTAAAAAATAATATCCATAAAAGCCAGGAATAGAATTTTGAATTGAATCTGCAATAGTTTTATAATCAACAGAATTATAAAATTCTTCTATATCATTATTTTCTATAAACATTTCTAATGCTTCTAATTCTTTTTTGCAAGATGTTATTTCTTTTTTCTTTTCTATTAAAATATGTTTCAGTACACTTTTATCAGCTAAAATTCTCTTAATATCGGTTAAACCTGTTCCCATTTTTCTATATGAGGAAATTTCTTTTAACAAACTAATATCATCCTTGGTATAATTTCTATAACCATTACTGTCCCTTTTAGTTTTTAATAGACCTTTTTCTTCATAAAATTTTATTGCTCTTTTACTTAAATCAACTTGCCTAATAACTTCATTTAATCTCATAATTTTTTCACCTCAATAACACAATATCACTATCCGTTACGTACATGTCAATATTTTTTCGCTTTTTACAAATTGCAGTTTATTATTACTTTTTATCTTTATCCATCAATGTAGCAAGTCCATATAAAGTTACTGAAAATCATAAAACTAATTGTCTGTTAATTGTATTATACTATAAAAAATATTTTAACAATATATATATCGTTATCATTTACTATCACATATAAAAAAGACTAAGATTAATTAGTTTTAATCTCAGCCTATATTTATTATGTGTTATTTGTTGTTTTTTTCTTTGATAGCAGCTTGTGCAGCAGCAAGTCTTGCAATTGGTACTCTAAATGGTGAACATGATACATATGTTAGACCAACTTTATGGCAAAATTCAATTGAAGATGGATCTCCACCGTGTTCTCCACAAATGCCCAATTTAATATCAGGTCTTGTCTTTCTACCTAAATTTGCAGCCATTTCAACAAGTTTTCCTACACCATTTTGATCTAATTTAGCAAATGGATCTGATTCATAAATTTTATTTGCGTAGTATGAATCTAAGAATTTTCCGGCATCATCTCTTGAAAAACCAAATGTCATTTGTGTTAAATCATTTGTTCCAAATGAGAAGAATTCAGCGGATTCAGCAATTTCATCTGCTAAAAGTGCTGCTCTTGGAATTTCAATCATTGTACCAATATGATAATTCATATTAGATGATTTTTCTTTTTTTACAGCTTCAGCTGTTTCTACAACAACTGCTTTAACAAAGTCTAGTTCTTTTTTCTCACCAACAAGTGGAATCATAAT
This sequence comes from uncultured Bacilli bacterium, assembly GCA_944329395.1. GTDB lineage: Bacteria > Bacillota_I > Bacilli_A > RF39 > UBA660 > CAG-877. The sequence continues at coordinate 1,787 of CALVIF010000069.1, forward strand.
TTCTGGAATAATTTCGTACTTTTCTTCTTCTGATACTTCTATAGCTGCTTCCATTAATGCTCTTGTTTGCATTTTAGCTATTTCTGGATAAGTAACAGCTAAACGACATCCTCTATGACCCATCATTGGATTAAATTCATGTAATTCAGCAATTTTGTTTTTTAAATGTTCTACTGTTACATTCATATCTTTTGCTAAAGTAATAATATCTTCTTCAGCTGTTGGTAAAAATTCGTGTAGTGGTGGATCAAGATATCTTACTGTCATTGGTAGACCTTTTAATTCTTTATACATTTCTTTAAAATCGTTCTTTTGGAATGGAATTAATTGGTTTAGTGCTTCTTCTCTTGCTTCTTTTGTTTCTGATAAGATCATTTTACGAATTTTTGGAATTCTATCAGCTTCGAAGAACATGTGTTCAGTACGACACAATCCAATTCCTTCTGCTCCTAAATTAACTGCATTTTTTGTATCTCGTGGATTATCAGCATTTGTTCTTACTTGAAGTGTACGGAATTTATCAGCCCAACTCATAATACGTCCAAAGTTTCCTGCAACTGTTGCTTCTTCTGTGATAATTTCACCTTTATAAATTTTTCCAGTTGAACCATCAAGAGAAATATAATCTCCTTTTTTAAATGTATATCCACCTAAAGTGAATTCTTCTTTTTCTTCGTTGATTTTAATTTGACCACATCCTGAAACACAGCATGTTCCCATTCCGCGGGCAACTACTGCAGCATGTGAAGTCATTCCACCACGTACAGTTAAAATTCCTTGGGCAGCAATCATACCTTCAATATCTTCTGGCGTTGTTTCAAGTCTTACTAAGATTACTTTTTCACCTTTACCGCCTTTTCCAAGTTCTTTTGCTTCTTCTGCAGTAAATACAACTTTTCCAGTTGCTGCTCCAGGTGAAGCTGGTAGTGCCTCTCCGATTACTTCACCATTTTTAAGGGATTCCTTATTAAATGTTGGGTGTAGTAATTGATCAAGAGATTTAGCATCTATTCTTGTAACTGCTTCTTCTTCTGTGATCATACCTTCATCTACTAAATCACAAGCAATATTGATAGCAGCGTGAGCAGTACGTTTTCCGTTTCTTGTTTGTAGGAAATATAATTTTCCTTCTTGGATTGTAAACTCCATATCTTGCATATCACGATAGTGATTTTCAAGTTTTTGAGCAAGTCGCATAAATTCTTCGTAACATTCAGGCATATCTTCTTTAAGTTTAGAAATTGGCTGAGGAGTTCTAACTCCAGCAACAACATCTTCACCTTGAGCATTAATTAAATACTCGCCATAGATTCCTTTTTCACCAGTAGAAGGGTTACGAGTAAATGCTACTCCTGTTCCTGAAGTTTCACCCATATTTCCAAATACCATTGATTGAACATTAACAGCTGTTCCCCAACTACTTGGAATATCGTTCATACGGCGATATACAATGGCACGTGGGTTATCCCATGAACGGAATACTGCTTTTATTGCTCCTAATAACTGTTCTTTAGGATTTTGTGGAAACTCTTCTCCATTCATATTTTCCTTATATACTTGCTTAAATCTTGCAACTAATTCTTTTAAATCTTCAACAGTTAATTCTGTATCATAATGAATATTTCTTTTTTCTTTTAATTCATCAATAATCTTTTCAAAATATGATTTTGGTACTTCCATAACAACATCTGAATACATTTGAATAAAACGTCTGTATGAATCATAAGCAAATCTTGGATTATTTGTTTTTAATGCAAATCCTTCGACAGCTTCATCATTTAATCCTAAATTCAAAATTGTATCCATCATACCTGGCATTGATGCTCTAGCACCACTTCTTACGGATACTAACAATGGGTCGCTATTATCTCCAAATTTTTTTTCTTGAATTTCTTCAAGCTGTGATAGCGCTTTAAATATTTGCTCTTCTATTTCTTGAGAAATGTTTTTACCATTATTATAATATTCTGTACATGCTTCTGTTGTAACAGTAAAGCCTTGAGGGATTGGTAAGCCTAAATTAGTCATTTCGGCTAAGTTAGCACCCTTTCCTCCTAGAAGATTGCGCATATCTTTACTACCTTCAGTAAATAAATATACATATTTCATTTCAAAATCCTCCTATGTCTTTAGACTATTTTAGTATAACAAGCCTTTTATTTTAGAACAAGTCTTTTGCGTTATTTTGATATTTTTTTACATTTTTATAAAAAAAGCCTACTTAAGTTGGGCTTTTATTTCATCTTTTGTCATGTAGCCTGTTAGACTTTTTATTTCTTTTCCATGACTATATACTTTTAAAGTTGGCACTGCCATAATGTAATGTTTTGTTGCTAAATCTGGAAATTTATCGATATCTATTTTTAATATTTCTAAATTTGGTTCTTGTTGTGATAGAATTTCTAGCTCTTTTGACATTAATTGGCATGGTCCACACCAAGTAGCATAAAAATCTACTAATACTAAATCATTTTTAATTATTTCATTATAATCATTTTCTTTTTCTAAATATTTCATAATTCTCCTTACTCATATCTATTAATGACATGTTCTAATCCTTCTACTGTTTTTAATTTATCAAGTACTACTAATTGTTTTACTGTATGCGGAGTGATTATCTTGTATTTTATCATGATATCTATTGATTTTAGATTAGCTTCATTAATATCTATTTTTTTATTTGTGACTTGATCAACAAGCGTATATATTTCGGTTACTGATTTAGTTATATCGCTTGTACTTTTGGAAATTATTGGTGTCTTATATAATATTGAATATGTTATTTTGCTATCTTTAAATATGGCTGTTTTATGAAGTGGAATCATAACTAATAAAAGAATTATAAAGGTAAGTAAATATCCTTCAATAAATCCAACTATTGCTCCACCAATTGATGATGGAAGTTTTAATAAAATAGTCATATTTATAAGCTTTTGAAGTAAACCTGATATAGTCATTACTATAGTATATATGCTCATTAAAATACCATAAATTATTAAAAAACCAACTAGTTGATATATTAATATATTTAGTGAAACAAGTCCTTCTAAATTGCCACTAAATTCAAAAAAAGGTAAATATTTACATAAAAAATTTCCTATTTGTTCTTTGAAAGTATAAGAAATTGCAAATATTATGATAGTTCCAACTAATGAGACACCACTTTTAATTAATCCTTGTTTTGCCCCTATTATAACAAAACATAGAATTACTAAAATTATTCCAATATCTATTATGTTCATTTAATCAACTCCTTATGTTAATTATAAACTATTTTAGTAAAATATGCTATAATATTTTTAGAGGTGTAGATATGAATGTTGTTATTAAAGTTAATGATGAAATTAAGGAAAAAATGATTGAATATTATAAAGATAAAAAACGTGATAAAGTTATTCCTTATGTTATTTTTCAAGCACAAGAAGAAGATACTGTTATAACAATGTATGAGTCTGGTAAGGTAATGTTTCAAGGAACAAGTGCTGATGTTGATGCAGCTATGTGGGGAGTAGCATTAGAGAACTCTAAAGAAAAACAAGAAGAAAATAAAAAGAGTTTTACTAAATATTATAATTGTAGTTCTGTTGGATCTGATGAAGTTGGAACTGGTGATTATTTTGGACCAATTGTTGTTACTGCTACTTATGTAAAAAAAGAAGATATTGAAAGACTTGAAAAATTAGGTGTTGGAGACTCAAAAAAGTTAACTGATGAAAAAATTAAAAAGATAACTCCAGAATTAGTAAAAATTGTAAAATATAGAAGTGTTATCCTAACTAATAAGGAATATAATGAAAAATATACAAAAGAGATTAATATGAATAAAATTAAAGCTATTCTTCATAATAAAGTATTATATCAATTGATGATGGAAGAAAAACCTATAATAGATTATATTATTGTAGATGAGTTTGCTAGAGAAAAGAGATATTATGAATATTTGGATGGTATTTCTAATATTCAAAAAAATATTACTTTTATGACAAAAGCGGAAGATAAAAATTTAGCGGTTGCTTCAGCTTCTGTTATAAGTAGATATATCTTTTTAAGGGAATTTGATAAGATTGCTGATTCTATACATATTCCTTTACCAAAAGGTGCTGGAAAAGATGTAGATAGTATTGGAGAAGAGATTGTTGAAAAATATGGAGAGGAAAAATTAAAAGATATTGCAAAGTTAAATTTTAAAAATACTGATCGCATTTTACATACAATGATTTTTTAAATAATAAAAGATAGTTTTTTAACTATCTTTCCTAAATTCAAATTTCAACCGCACCACCTGGTGCGGCTTTTTGATACAATAAAAGGAGCCAAATCCCGGCAAG
>CALVIF010000070.1 GCA_944329395.1 uncultured Bacilli bacterium
AAATCCCCCTGAAGAGGCCATTAATTTGGCCTCATTTTTTGTTTTTTTCTTTATTTATAAGGGATTGCAATGATTGAAATTTTGTTAAAAATGACTTTAGTTGCACGTTTAGTTGCACGAAGCTCATTTTTTTTATATTTTTGTAAGGTTTTGTAACGAAAAATAATGTAAATATAAAGTAATATAAAGTTAAGAATTAAGTTGATTCATTAAATCAACTATTTCATTCATTTTATTTTTAAATAGGTGAGAATAAGTATTAAGTGTCTCATCTATTTTAGCGTGACCTAAGTATTTTGCAACTACCATAATACTTGCACCATTATTTATAAGAAGAGAGGCACAACTGTGTCTAAAATCATGAATACGAATTTGTTTTACTCCAGCAAGTTCTGCGATTTCATTTTTCTTTCTTCTTAATACATCGGGATGTAGTGGTGATGTATCTCCAAATACAAAATATTTATTTGTAAACATATATTGATGTTTTTTATTATGTTCTTTTAACTCTTTCAAATCGTTAACTAAAATATCTGGCATAGGAATAGTTCTTACGCTTGTTCTTGTTTTAGGAGTTGTTAATTGCCAATATCCATGATCACCATTAATATTAGTAACATTTTTAACTACGGATAATGTTTTTTCTTCAAAATCTATATTATCCCAAGATAAACCTCTAAGTTCACCTCTACGAAGTCCACAATAATAAAGTGTTTCAAATAAAGCTTTCCATTTTATATCATCTATTACACTTGTATATTGTTTAAATTCTTCAAATGTATAAAACTCCATTTCTTTTGGTAAAGCATTAGGATCAGTAAACTTTTCCATTTTATATCATCTATTACACTTGTATATTGTTTAAATTCTTCAAATGTATAAAACTCCATTTCTTTTGGTACAGCATTAGGATCAGTAAACTTTTCCATTTTATTATAAATAGAAGTAAAATTAAAATCATGCCATTTAGTACCATAATTTAATAACTCTTTAAAGAATTTGTGATATCCATTTTTTGTTTTTAAAGCTAAGTCTCGTTTTGCCATGTCAGCTCTCCATTTAATATAATGTTGAACAGTAAAATCTCTTATCTTTAAATTCCAAAATACCTCTAAAGGTTTTGAATTAACAATATATGTTTTAATAGTTGTATGTTTTACTTTATCTTGCTTATATTCAAAAAATTCATCGTATAAATCTTTAAATGTCATATCTGTAACATTTATTTCTTTTGTATTTACCTTTGTTAAAAAATCAGTTTCAGCTTCTTTTGCTTCTTGTTTTGTAAGATATTTTTTTGAACCATATCTTTTTTTGTTTCCAACTGTATCATATATAATTACATTAAATACCCAACTTCTACCATCTTTTGTAACCTGATTTTTTGCGACTTGTCTAACTGCCATTTATATACCTCCTTATACAGTTATTCAAGCCATATCCACATTTATACGACTTGAATATAACACAAAACTAAAAAAAGTCAAAACCATGTTATAGCATAGTTTTGACCATTTTTTCTTTTAATTGATATTCAGCAATTTTTTTGTAATGTTCTACATCAATATTTAATTTTTTAACTACTTCAGGCATAGGTACTTTACCTTTTGGAAGATATATACCTTTAGACAACATATCTTCTCTTATTTCTTTTTTTAAATAAGAAGCTTTAACATAACCTAATCCAGATAATTTCATTAAGTCCTCTGTATTGCACCATATTTTAGATATAATATCTAATACTTCTTTAGCACTCATAGTATTCCTCCTCAATAGAAAAAAGGAGAAACAAATTCTCCTTTTCAAAAATATCTCTATTTAATCACATTTTATATCACGATTGGTTTTATAACAAGGATAACTTTCGGATACTTTTTCGGATACAATTTATACCTATTATTTATCTAGATAATAGGAGAAAATGAAGTTTTATCATAATTAAAAGTAACGTTTTATATCTGAAAAATATAATAATATAATTATGTGTTTAGGTGATAGAATCTTCGATAAAAAAATTATATTGTTAATGAATTTGTATAAATTCATATTAAATCATGTAAAATCATATCAAAATATTGAATTTGATTTGCAAAAAATATATAATATTAAATATAAAGATACAAATCTAAAGGAGATGACTTTGTGGATATAACTGCTAAAAATGAAGAAAAGTGGGTAGGTATAGAAGAAGCTGCTAATCATCTTGGTGTAAACAAAGATACCATTAGAAATTGGATAAAAAAGGGAAATGGTATACCAGCTCATAGAATAGGAAAACTCTGGAAATTTAAATTGTCAGAACTTGATGAGTGGGTAAAAAGTGGAAAAAGTGCAATAGAGTAAAATTTAGTGAAAGTGGTGAAATAAGTAAATGAGTACAAATATTAATACAAAAGCAAATTTAATATGGGAAGTTGCTACTAAATTAGTAGGTGTTTATAAACCACATGAATATGGTAAAGTAATACTTCCAATGACAGTTTTAAAAAGATTTGATGATATATTAAAACCAACCAAACAAAAGGTTTTAGATAAATATGAAGAGGTAAAAACATTTGAAGTTAAGGATGCATTTTTAACTGAGGCATCCGGCTATAGTTTTTATAATACAAGTAAATATGATTTTGAAAAATTATTATCAGATCCGGATAATATAGAAAGAAATTTTAATAATTATATTAATGGTTTTTCAGATAATGTAATTGATATTTTAAATAACTTTAAATTTGATAATGAAATAAAAACTATGGCAGATAATAGGCTTCTATATGTTGTAATAGAAGAATTTAATTCTAAAAAAGCCTATATGGGATTAGATGAAGTTAAAACAGAAGATATGGGGTATATTTTTGAAGAATTAGTTAGAAAATTCTCAGAAAGTTATGATGAAGAAGCAGGAGCTCACTTCACTGCAAGAGATATTATTTATTTAATGACAGATTTATTAGTTGCAGAAGAAAAAGATATTTTAGTAAATGATAATAAAGTTAAAACAATTTATGATATGGCCATGGGTACATCGCAAATGTTAGCATGTATGACAGACAGACTACATCAGTTAAATAAAAATGTTCAAGTAGATTGTTTTGGTCAAGAACTAAATCCAGAAACATATGCTATAGCTAAAGCAGATATGTTAATAAAAGGTGGAGATGCAGATAACTTTAGACAAGGAGATACTTTAGATGATGATAAATTTAAGGGCTATAAATTTGATTATATAATTTCAAATCCACCTTTCGGTATTGATTGGAAAAAACAAAAGAAAGCAGTGGAAGATGAAGCTGATAAAGGTATTCATGGTAGATTTCCTGTTGGAACTCCTAAAATATCAGATGGACAAATGCTATTTACTTTAAATGGTATAGCAAAATTAAATGATGATGGGAAAATGGCGATAATTCAAAATGGTTCTCCTTTGTTTTCTGGTGCTGCTGGTTCTGGGGAATCTGAAATAAGAAGATATATAATAGGCAATGATTGGCTAGAAGCAATAATTCAATTACCAACTGATTTGTTTTACAATACAGGTATATCTACTTACATTTGGATAATCAATAAAGGAAAAGATGTTTTAAGAGAAGGAAAAGTTCAATTAATAGATGCATCAAATTGTTATGTTAATAGAAGAAAAAATATTGGTAATAAGAGAAAAGATTTAGATGAAAATTCAAGAAATTTGATTTTAAAAGCATATTCTGAATTTACCAACAAAGAATATCAAGAAAATAATATGACTGTAGAAAGTAAAATTTTCGAAAATGGTGAATTTGGTTACAACAGAATAACAGTAGAATCTCCTGAGTATGATGAAAACGGCAAAATTGTTAAAGATAAAAGAGGAAATATAAAACCTGATAAAAACAAAAGAGATTATGAAAATGTACCTGTAAAAGAAAATATTCAAGAATATTTTGAAAGAGAAGTCTTACCATATAATCCAGAAGCATGGATAGATGATAAAAAAACACAACTTGGTTATGAAATTCCATTTACTAGATATTTCTATAAATATGTTCAACCAGAAAATTCTGATGAAATAGAAAAAAGAATAATAATAAATGAAAGAGAAATAATGAATTCCCTTGAAAAATTGTTCAAGGAGGTTTAATAAAATGAAAACACGTATTAAAAATATAATGTATTTATCAAAAAATGTACTTAATAATTTTGATGGGATAAAAAGATATTATTCCACAGGTAATATTAATACTGACAAATATGAAGAAATTACATATGACAATAGACCTTCTAGAGCTAATATTGTTGCAAAAGAGGGCGACATATTAATTGCAAAAATGAGTAATACAAATAAAACAACAATGGTTACAAAAGAAATGGAACAGTATGTATTTTCTACAGGGTTTGCCGTGTTAAATTCAAATGTTTTAGATAATCGATACATGTTTTATTTGTTACACTCTAAAGAATTTATAGAAAAAAAAGATGTGTTTTCAGTGGGAACTACTCAGGTTGCAATTAATGATGAAACTCTTATGAATATAGAAATCGAATATATAAATGATATTGAAAAACAGAAAAAAATTGCAGAGTTTTTGGATTATATGATAATAGAAATTGATAAAGATATTTTTAGAATAAAAGAAACAATAGAAGATTACAAAAAATATAAAGATGCAATTATTGTATCTTTAGTTACAAGAGGAGAAAATCATACTTTGAAAAAGACTAATATCGATTGGATAAAAGAAATACCAAACGATTGGAAAGAATTGAAAATATCACAAATATTTTACCAAGTGAAAAAGAAGAATAAGGGGCTGATAGAACAAAATTTATTATCGTTAAGTTACGGTAAAATTGTTAAGAGGAATATAGACGCAAATACAGGTTTGTTGCCTGATAATTTTGAAGGATATAATATTATACAAAATGGTGATATCGTTTTAAGATTAACGGATTTACAAAATGATCATAAAAGTTTGAGAGTTGGATTATGCAATGAAAAGGGAATTATTACCTCTGCGTATATAACTTTAAGATTAAAAGATAATTATATACCAAATTATTTTTATTATTTACTTCACTCTTTTGATATAAAAAAAGGTTTTTATGGTATGGGAAGTGGAGTTAGACAAGGTTTAAATTGGGAAGAATTAAAGGATTTAAGAATTCCTGTTCCAACGAAAAAAGAACAACACATGATTAGCAACATCCTAGATAGACTATGTAAGGATATAGATGTGCTAATTGAAAACAAAGAAAAAATAGTAAAGGAATTAGAACTATATAAAAAGTCGGTTATCTATGAATATGTAACGGGAAAAAAAGAGGTGAAGTAAATGCAAGAAAATGAAAAAAGATTTGAACAAGATATAGAAACTTTTCTTATAAGTAATGAAGGTGGATATATCAAAGGTAATCCATCTGATTTTGATAGAGAATATGCTTTGAACAGAAAAGATTTATTTACTTTTTTAGAGAATACTCAATCAAAAGAATGGAATAGATATAAAGAAGCATTTCCTTATGATTATGAGAAAAACTTTATTAAAAGGTTTAATGAAGAAGTGGATTTAAGGGGAATAATAGATGTAATAAGAAATGGTATTACTGATAGAGGATATAAATTTAAACTTGCATACTTTAAACCGGAAACAACGTTATCTCAAGATGGTTGGGAGTTATATAATAAAAACATTTTAAATGAAACAAGACAATTGAAGTATTCTACACAAAATGAAAATTCAGTTGATATAGTATTGTTGTTAAATGGTATTCCTTTAATAGCGTTAGAATTAAAGAATCAAATAACAGGTCAAGACTCTACTAATGCACAAAAGCAATTTATGTATGATAGAGATCCAAGAGAGTTAATATTTAGATTTAAACATAGAATTATAGCTTATTTTGCTGTAGATCATTATGATGTAAAATATACGACTAAATTAGCAGGAAAAGATACATATTATTTACCATTCAATCAAGGATCTAATGGCGCTGGTAATGTTGGTGGTGAAGGTAACCCAATAAATCCTGATGGATATACAACAGATTACTTATGGAAGAAAGTTTTAAATAAAGATTCATTGATGGAAATTTTACAAAAGTTTGTGCATCTACAGGTTAAAGAGGAAGTTTCAC
>CALVIF010000071.1 GCA_944329395.1 uncultured Bacilli bacterium
AAATTAATTTAATTTGAGCCTTCACATTTTCAGTAAAAGAAACATCATCATGTTGTTCATGCATAGTTTTATTAAGTTCTGATACAACTAATTCAGCAATCTCCTCTGGTGAGATATTTAAATAGTTTACTTTTTTATAAAAACTATTTATTAGCGGCATCAACATCGCAATAAAATCTTTATTTTCTACTGATATATTATTTTTAGTTATTTTTTCCATGTTTTCTATCACTTCCAGTAAGTAATTTATAAAAAACTTACTTTTTATTCTAATACACATATTTATATTTGTAAACATTCTTTTATTCTTATTTATATTTTTAATTAATTACACATATAAATTATAAAACCCCAACTGCATGTATTTTGCAATTAGGGTTTATGCATATTTTTTAATAAGTTTATTTTTTTATTTATCTCCTTCTTCTAACATTGTTTTAATAAATATTCCATAACCTTTTGTTGGATCATTTACTATTACATAATTTACTGCACCAATAATTTTATTATTTTGAATAATTGGTGAACCACTCATACCTTGTACTATTCCACCTGTTTTCTCTATCAATTTTTTATCGGTTACTTCAAATAAGATATTTTTGTTTTTACTATTAGTATCAATATGAAGAATATTAATTTTAAAATCCTCTTTTTTATTATCATCAATAACTGTTCTAATAATAGCCTCTCCTGAAGTTATTTCATCAATATCAGCAACTTCAATTTTCTCATCTACATTAAAATTTTCAGAATACGTACCAAATATTCCAGCTAACTCATTTTCACTAATTTGACCCCATATATTTGCTTTATTATAAACAGCGTTTTTTTCACCAGCTTTTCCATTTCTACTTTTTACAATATTAGAAACATTAGCTTCATATATTATTCCATCTTTTATTTCAAATTTTGAAATTGTCGTATTTTCTATTATTTCATGTCCTAAAGCTCCAAAAACTTTACTTTCAGGATCAATATATGTTAATGTACCAATACCATTAATTTTATCTTTTACATACAATCCAGTTTTTAATACTCCTGAGAAATCTTTTTCTAAAGATAAATTTAAATTAACATTTTTTTTATTACGCAAAACACTAAAATCCACTTTAAAATCACTATCTTTATTAACTTCACTAACCATTTCATCAATATTTGATACAGTAGTATTATTTACTTTAGTAATAATATCTCCTATTTCAAAACCAGCTGTTTTACTAATATACTTGTTATTAACTTCATAAAATCCAACGACCAAAACACCCTTTGAATTAACTTCTATACCAATTGTTTGTCCACCAGGAATTATATAATTCGAATAAGCAAAACAATTTATGGGAATAATAAGAAGGAAAGATAATATAAATAAATGTAGTTTGTTTTTAAATTTCAAAAAAATCACCTCACTTAAACAATCTACATTTATAGTTTTTCCTTTTATAATTTTTTTATTTTATTAAAAATTTACCAAATTTTTTTCACAAAAAAAAGTCCTAAAAAGGACTCTACTTATTACAATCTGTACATACTTTAGGAGTACTATCTTTAATCATTTGTCTTAATTTATTTTTTAAATCTTTTAACTCAGCTTCAGTCCAATAATCTTTTGGATCACTATATCCTTTAGTATCCCATGAAGTCTCATCATCAAATCCTACAATTTTTCCTTCATTTACAGCAATAACAGCTGGAACATATATCTTTTTATTACCCTCTTCATCATACTGTAAATATTCTCCAATAAGACTTACTATTTTTTGATATTCTGAAGAATTATTTTTTCGATCATTCAAAATATTATAATAATAAATTGAACCAACATTTTCTTCTTTAGCAACATCATTTAAATGTATTACATACTCTTTACACCAAGGACACTCTGGAAATCCTAAATATACAAGTCCAGTACCATGTTCCAAAACCTTTATTATCTCATCAATTGTTTTAATAGAAAAAACATTATCTTCTCCTACTTCTGGATACTCATCAGTAAATTTTTTCTCAACAACTTCTTCAGTTTGATCATTATCTTTTCCAGAATCACTATTCTTAATAAAAGGAATAACAAAAGCTCCCATCACTATAATTATTAATAATAGTCCAATCACTATCCCAAATATTAATTCCTTTTTTGTATCATTTGTTTCTAATTCTTTCTTTCCCTTCAATTTTCATCACCATATCCAATATAACAGAAAAATAAAAAAAAGAAAATAAACGCTCAGTTTTTTTTAGTAAACTTTGCGTTTATATTTAATTTTTACAATTATTATTGACCTGAATTGGTATATTATAAGTAACAATTTTATTATCAATATTAACAGCATTTATTCTAAGATATAAATTATTACAATTTTTTCTATTACAAGAACAGGAATAATTATCTATATTAAACTCAATATCTTTAAGTAAATTTGATAAAGTATCAGCATCTTCATCATTAAATTCTTTATGATTATTTATATCTCCACATTGAGATAATTTTTTTTCACTATTTTCATCTTTTTCATATAAAATACACTCCGCTACAACATATTCTTCCTCCATACTATCAGAAGCAGAATATATAATATCTGATATATAAATTGACTTTTTTTCATTATTGTAAGCCATTACACCTTTAATAGAAAATGAATCATTATCACTAGCAATAGAATTAAATTCAAAATTATTATGGCCAATTAATCTAAAAAATAATATTACACTTATAATTAATATTATAATTACTAATGTTATTATAAAATTTCGTTTAGTTTTAGATATTTCTTTTGCTCCACCATTTAATAAATCATCAACATTAACTTCAAAAACATTACTCAATTGTTTTAACATCTCGATATCTGGAAGACCACGACCATTCTCCCATTTGGAAATAGCTTGATTTGTTACAGATAATTTTTTAGCTAACTCTGATTGAGATAATCCTTTTTTTAAACGTAATTTTTTTATATATTTTCCAACTTTATTCTGATCCATACTTCACCAACTTCTACCATCGTTAGTTTCTATTTTAACACAAAAATAAAATAAGAGAAACTCCTATTTTATTAAATTTCAATTAATTCATATTTACGAGATCCTACCCCTAATGCTGCAGCAGCTTCAATTGTATGAATTCCATTTCTTGATTCAATTCTTTCTACCATATGTTCTCGCCCTGAATCATTTGAATTATAAATCAAATCAATACAAGCCTGATCAATTGCCACAGGATCATCAGATATTAAAACACCAATGTCCTTCATACAAGGATCTTCTGCTATAGCACAACAATCGCAATCAACTGACATATTTGCCATAACATTTATATAAACAATTTTACCATTAAAATAATCTACAATCGATTTTGATGCATCAGCCATCGCTTCTAAAAACAAATCATGTTCTGCGGTCCAAATATCTTCAACAACTCCAGCACCATGAATATACGCCTTTCCATAAGAAGAGGCTAAGCCTATCGACAACTGTTTTAATGCACCACCATATCCTCCCATAGGGTGACCCTTAAAATGTGATAACACTAACATAGAATCATACTTTTCCAAATTTTTTCCAACATAATTTTTCTTAATAATTTTACCATCAGGAATATCCAAAATCTTATCAGATGACTCTGCATCTAATAAATCAACATCATAATACTTTTTCCATCCATGATTTTCTAAAGTTTTAAGATGTTTTGAAGTAGTATTACGTTCTCCTTCATAAGCTGTATTACATTCTACTACAGTTCCATCAACATAATTAATTATATCTTGAAAAAACTCAGGTTTTAAAAAATTTTGATTTCCTGCCTCTCCAGAATGTACTTTAACCGCAACATTTCCTTCCAACTTTTTATCTAATGTTTCATATAACTTAACTAATATCTCTTTATTAATTTTTTTAGAAAAATATACCTTACTCATATATACCTCCAATTTTATTTTAATTATTTAAATTACATTTCCTCTTGAACAATTATATTATTTACTAATGATTTTCTTGAAATTAAATACATAGCTATATTACATAAAATCAAAATTGAAACAAAAATTAAAAATAACTGTCCAAATACTAAATGTTTATTCAGTAATATAAAATATCCTCCTATTGCAAAAACTATAACAAAAACTATAACTATTGCCATAGAAAAAAACATATTATAATTTTCTCTTAAAACACTTAATTCATCATCCCAAACAAGTTTTGGTTGCAAAGAATCAATATATATACCCATATAGGCTACAAACATTATTGTCAAAAAACTTAATATAATATAACCAATCATATGAATAATATTAACATTAATAAAAATACAAACTGGAATAAAATAAACCATTATTCCAATAAAAGAAAATAAAATTCCCACTAATGTTTTTACAGTTAACTGCGTTTTATAATCAAGTGGAATACTCTTCATAAAATGAAAATGTTTCCCTTCCCTAGAAATAGCATTTGAAGTAATACTATTTAATGATGTTAAAAAAGCAGATATTCCGACTATAAATACAGTCATAAATAAAGCTATATTTTCATTAACATAATAGTTTTCTTTAAGCCACAATAAAGTAATTGATGAGTCAGAAGCTTTAAAAACAGCATATACAAAAATTGGCCAAATAAAATTAACTATAACACAATGCGTATAAAAAGCCGGTGTTCTAACTAAAATTCTTAATTCCTTCATAAAATAAGAATATGCTGGAGTATGTTGTCTTACCGATTTTATAAGTTTATCTAAACTAACATCAAGACTATTTTTATTAACTGATAAATTAATAACACCTCGAAAATATATAAGTTCTGCAATAACTAACATTATTATAATTGCTAAAATATTTACTAGTAAATATATTAAAAACATAATAATATCCCCATTGCCAATAGCCTTTACAAATAAATCTACTGTTGGAAAAAGAATATTAAGAGCATAAAAATAATTATTACTTAATTCATTTACATTTCCACTAAAATTATTAAAATCAAAATTTCCTAAAGAACTAACAGATAATAAAACAATAATTAAAATAGCAAAAATAATAAATATCGTCGCTTTTTGTACTGAATCTTTATTTTTTATTATTTTAGTAAATCTCATAACAAGCATACATATAATTGTACAATAAACCATTGGTAAAATTGGAAGCAAGAAAATACCACAAATTCCAATAAACCAATTTATTATACCAATATTAGCACCTATACCAAAACCAACTATTGTAGCAACAATAAATGCTAATTGCATTATATTTTCACCAATATATGCGGCTGTAAATTTAGAAATAACAATTTGCCATATTCTAAGTGGCCACGGAAGAATATATTCAATATCATTTGTAAAATATAGTTCATTTAAGATAACACTAATTCCAAAAACAAAAGTAAAAATTGCAATTACTTCTAGTACAAGTTGTAAAACAAAAGTGCTAATTTGACTACCAGCATTTAAAATAGTTAAATTATATGTTGAAATACCAACAAAAAAACCTAATAGAAGTGCCCCTGGGATCATTATTCCAAATAAAGCAAAAATCGATAATATTAATATAATTAATTTTCTTTTTTTATCATTTGATTTACTCATAGAAAGAGCTGAAACGAAAGTTTTTGTAAGAGATAAATAACTATTCATGATCTGTCATCTCCAAAAAGATTTTTTCTAAATCTTCTTTTTCATGATTTTTCTTTAACTCTTCGAACGTTCCATAAAAAATAGCTTTTCCATGATCAATAATAATAATTTTATCGCATAATTTCTCAGCAACTTCTAATACATGAGTTGAAAATAAAACAGAATTACCAGAATCAGCATGCTCACGCATCATTTTCTTTAAAGCAAAAGCAGACTTTGGGTCTAACCCAATCAAAGGCTCATCTAAAATCCAAACCGAAGGATTATGAACCAGTGCAGCCATAACCATCATTTTCTGTCTCATACCATGAGAATAACTCTGCATTTGATAACCCAAAATATCCGTTAACCCAAATCTTTTCGCCAGTTCTTTTATTCTTTTTTTTCTATCCTTTACTGGCACCTTATAAATATCAGCAATCAAATTAATAAATTCTATTCCCT
>CALVIF010000072.1 GCA_944329395.1 uncultured Bacilli bacterium
AATACCATTTGAATCAACAATATCTTTAGATTCTTTTAATCCTAAACCAGTAATTTCCTTAACAACTTTAATAACAGCAACCTTAGCAGCTCCAGCATCAGCAATTGTAACTGTAACTGTACTTGGTCCTTCTTCAACTGCAGCTCCAGCAGCAGGAGCAGCAACAGCTACTGCAGATGGATCTACACCAAATTCTTCCTTCATTGCATCTACTAATTCTTTAATTTCTAATAAAGTCATTTCTTTTAAACTACTGATAAATTCATCTCTTGTTAATTTTGCCATTTTTCATTCCTCCTATATTTTAAATTAATTTTCTTCTTTTTGTTGACTATATAAATCCAAGCAAATTGACAAATCTCTTGCAATGCCAATCATACCACCAGCAAGCATAGTAAGTAGTCCATCTCTTGATGGAATAGTAGCATATTCAGCTAACTTAGCAGCATCTGCTTTTTCTCCATCTACAATTCCTACTTTTAAAATTAATGCTGGATGCTTTTTTGCAAATTCAGCTAAAGTTTTAATTGGCGCAATTTGATCTTCACCATATGCAAAAGCACTTGGACCATTTAACGATTCATTAAGATCAATTCCCAAATCGTTAAAAGCACGCGACATCAAAGTATTCTTATATACTTTGTAATCAGAATGTGATTCTCTTAATTTACAACGTAACTCTTTTGCTTCACTATCAGTAATACCACGATAATCAAAAAGTACTATAGTTTTTGCATTTTGAACACGTTCTTTAATTTCATCGATAATCACTTGTTTCTTTTGTAAAACAACCTCACTTGCCATAAATACACCTCCTCATTTATTTTTAGAGATACCATAAAAAAGTTTCTCACCTAGACAGCAAGAAACTTTTCAATACTTTTAAAAGTCCTCGGTAGGATTTATTAGCATACCTACTGTCTATGGCACCAACAAATTGTCTATATTATAACTCAAAAAATTTTATTTGTCAAAATTATTTTCAACTTTTATTCCAGGACCCATAGTTGAAGCTATAGAAATATTCTTTACATAATCTCCCTTAACACTAGCTGGTCTAAGTTTGATAATATGTGAAACAAATGCTTCTAAATTAGCAAGTAAATCTTCCTCAGAAAATGATACTTTACCAATAATGCCATGAATATTTCCAAAACTATCAGTTCTATATTCAACTCTTCCTGCTTTAACTTCATTAATTGCTTTAACAACATCTAAAGTAACAGTACCAGTCTTAGGGTTTGGCATTAATCCTTTTGGTCCTAAAACCTTTCCTAATTTACCTAAAAGTGGCATCATATCAGGAGTAGCAATCATAGTATCGAAATCGAACCAATTTTCTTTTTCAATCTTTTCAAGCATATCAACATCACCAACATAGTCAGCACCAGCTTCTCTTGCTTGATTAGCCTTATCTCCTTTAGCAATTACTAAAACCTTTTTTGTTTTTCCAGTTCCCTTAGGAAGTACAATTGCACCTCTTAATTGTTGATCTGCTTTTTTTGTATCAAGATTTAATCTCATAGCAACCTCAACAGAACCATCAAAAGAACTAATAGAAGTTTCTTTTACTAATTTAACAGCTTCTTCTTTTGAATATACCTTGTTTTTTTCAATTTTAGCCAAAGCATCGGTATATTTCTTACCTCTTTTTTTCATTTTCTTTCCTCCTTATGTGGTAAAAGCGGATTAAATAAAATTCCTTCCACATAGGTTAACCCTATATGATAAATTACTTAATTACTCTTGATTTTCAATGGCAATTCCCATATTTTTAGCAGTACCAGCAACAGTACGCATTGCCTCATCAACAGTATATGCATTTAAATCTGGTAACTTTGTTTCAGCAATTTCCCTTAATTGAGCTTGTGAAATTGTTGCAACAGTTTCCTTAGACCCCTTAACTGAGCCTTTGTTAATTTTTGCATATTTCTTCAACAAGAAACTTGTAGGTGGAGTTTTGATAACAAAATCAAAACTTCTATCATCGTATATTGAAATTTCTACTGGTAAAATATCACCCATTTTTTCTCTAGTAGCATCATTATACTTTGTACAAAAATCTTGTAAGTTAATTCCTGCTGGTCCTAAAACAGTTCCTACTGGAGGAGCTGGAGTAGCTTTACCAGCTGGGATTTGTAATTTAATTTTCTTTATTGCTTCTTTTGCCACGAAAAACACCTCCCATAATCTAAGTTTTCGCGAGTGGTCCAAACAGCTTGATTCCCGCTTACAAATGCAAACCATGCTTTCCACTAAATCTATATTAATTTAAATATAGCGACTAAATAATACCATAAACATTTTAAAAATTCAAGTATTTTAAATAAATTATGCTTTTTCTATTTGACTTAGCTCTATTTCAATTGATGTTTCTTGTCCAAATAAATCAACCAATAACATTACTTTTTGATTAGCAGCATCAACAAAATCTACTTTTCCATACATACCATTAAATGGTCCAGAAATGATTTTAACTTTAGCACCTTCAACTAATTCCTTATCTATATCAATTCTACTAATACCCATGTTACCAAGAATTTTATCAACCTCATATGGCTGTAATGGAGTGGGCTTTGCTCCCTTACCACTCGAACCAATAAAACCTGTTACTCCAGGAGTATTACGAACAACATACCAAGCTTCATCCGTCATAATCATTTCTACCAAAATATATCCAGGAAACATTTTTTTTATTTTTTCCTTAGTTACACCATCTTTTACCTCTTCAACCTTTTCTTCAGGAATAACAACTCTAAAAATATAATCCTGCATATCCATAGACTCAGAACGCATTTCTAACTTCTCTTTAACCTTATTCTCATGACCAGAATAAGTATTTACAACATACCATTGTTTATCCATATAAATAACTCCTTCTAATTAAAAATCGTTTGAAATAAAGCAAATAATACTTCAATTAAATAGAAAAATAAAGCAAAAAATATAATAAATATAATTGTAGCAATAGAATATTTTAGCATATCGCTTCTACTAGGCCAATGAACTTTTTTAAATTCATCTCTTACACCATTGCAAAAAATTCTAAACTTTACCCACAATCCATTTTTTTTACCCATAGATTTTTCCTTAGACTTTTTCTTAATCTTAGTACTATTTTTTTTCGTATTAGAATCATCTAACAACTTTGCCATATCTACCAATCTCCTATTTTTCATCAAAATAAAAACACTTCTTAGTGCTCACCAATAAAATAGCACAAACACTAAAAAATGTCAAATACTTATATAATAAAAATTATAGTAAACAAAATTAAACCTAAAACAATAAGTAAAAATGGAAGTGCCAAGAATCTAACAAATGCAGACTCCTGATTAGAATTTAGCTGTTTATAAATAGAATCATTTACTGCAGTATTCATTGAATCATATTCAAAAAGCTTACCAGCAAAATTACTCTTAACAAGCTTCTTATCTGAAGACAAACCTCCAACTTCCCTATCTAATGCCTCTATTTCTCTTTTTGTTTTTTCTTGTAGATAATCTCCCAAATAAACAGAAGCATTTCTTTCAATAACACCACGATAATATGGTACAACATCATTTGGCAAAAATGAAGAAAACTTATCAAAATTTTCTTTTAAAAACAAAGGATTTAGTTTATCCAAACATTTAGCATAAATCCCTATTTGTAAAAAGGCAGACTTTCCTATATCCTCTTTAATAATAGTCTTTTGACTTAAAAAATCACTAGACATTTCCATTAAATGATTAAATTTAATCTGACTTAATGAACTATTTAATATTTCTATATCCACTGGATTAAAAGACTGAATACAATAGCCCTTATTATGAATATACTTCATCGCACTATCCATATTAGCAAATAAAACTGCCAAACTATCCTTATCATAATAATAAATAAGCCAGTCCCTCAATGTAATATGAGAAGCATTACCATCTCTTTTAGAAAGTTTATTAAAAACCTTACTCATCTGCCACTCACCCTACATTTATTTTAAAACAAAAAAAAGAAAAAAACAAATATTAAAATGTCATTTTACATTTTTCTTTCAAAATTTTCCTAATTCTACTCATTCTAGCATCAACTGTACCAACTGAAATATCAAGCAATTTACTAATTTCTTTATAACTAAAACCATTATATCTTAGTTCAAAAACACTACTGTATTTTAAATTAAAAAAATTTTTATAAAAAGAAAATTCTTCTTCTTTTAAGTATTCATTAAAAATAACATCAAGTGATGAATTTTGATCACTAATACAATAATAGTAATCATCACTTAAACTAAAATTCAAATAATAATTTTTTTTGTTATTTAAACGCTTACAATACGTAATAAGATGCCTCTCAATACAAATAGAAGCATAAGTATAAAATAAAACTGCATTTCTTTCATTAAAACCAAAAATAGCCTTATTAAGAGCAATCATTCCTTCTTGCATTAAATCATCAAATTCAGCTCCATACTTTTTAGCATATGATAAATATTTTGTAGCTATTTTGCTAACAACAGGAATGTATTTTTTAAATAACAAATTTTTAGCTTCATCATCATTTTCTTTTATCATATATACAACTTCATAATCATTAACTAATTTATAGTTCATCAATACCTCTACTTTCTATTACGAACTACCTCATATATCATAATTCCCGAAGCAACACTGGCATTTAGACTATTAACTTTACCATACATTGGTATTTTTGCAATAAAATCGCATGACTTTTTTACAAGATGTGACATACCACTGCCTTCATTGCCAATAACAAGAGCTATTTTAGAAGAATAATCAACATCACGATAATCAATACTATTTTCTAAAGCTGTTCCAACAATCCAAAAACCATGATTTTTTAACTCCGAAATAGTATTTACCAAATTTGTAACTAAAACTATATTCATATTTTCCAATGCACCAGCACTTGTCTTCATAACCGTTGAATTAATTTGAACTTGTCTATCTTTTGAAATAATAATAGCATCAACACCAGCTGCTTCACAAGTACGTATTATCGCACCAAAATTATGAGGATCTTCTAAATGATCTAGTATAACAACGAAAGAAGTCTCTCCTTCTGCCAATATTTCATCAATACTTTTATACTTATAGTCCGGAATAATTAGTATTATACCCTGATGAACACCATTAGCCAAACGATCAATTTCTCTTTTTTTCTTATATTCAACTGGAATTTTATTATTTTTAATAAGTGAATTTATTTCTTTATCATCAAATCCATCCTGTAAAATTACTTTTGTAACTTTTTTTTCTTTTACTAATAATTCTTTTGCAACATTTCTTCCATATACCAACATTAACTATTCCTCCAAAATAAAATTCATAATTTCATCTATTCTTTCTCTTTTATTATCCAATTCTAAATAACCAATTAATCCCTCTAATCCTGTAGCATATTTATAAGTTACAACATCACAACTTTTAGGATGAGATGTTGTTTTATAATTCCTTGCTCTTTTTACAATACTAATTTCAAAGTCACTCAAAAATTGTTCATCCAACATTTTTTTTAAAAAAGAGGCTTGTTTTTTAGCACAAACATAATTTACAGCTTCTTTTTGTAAATCATTTACATTTGCTATTTTTTTATTAATTAAATATTTTCTAACATAATTTTCATATATAGTATCACCTAAATATGCTAATACTAAAACATTTACTTCTTTTGCCTGCATAACATCACCACCCATATTATATCATTAATTAATAATTAATTTATTAAAAATTAAAGAAGTTATATAAAATAAAAATATAAAAAAAAAATTAGAAAAACTAATTTTTAAATCAACTCATATATAGTTCCATCTCTTGTATCAATAAGTTTAATTCC
>CALVIF010000073.1 GCA_944329395.1 uncultured Bacilli bacterium
CTAGTTTATCTTCGTAACTTAATTTTGACATATAAAAACCCCATTTCTATTTTGTCCAAGAAATGGGGTTCATATCACTTCGGTTCTTTTTTTTCAATTTGCCAATTTATTTCCTTTAAAGATTTACTTTTTAAAAAATTATTTGTCTTAGAAAATGGTTTACTGCCAAAAAAACCATTGTAAGCAGAAAATGGAGATGGATGGGCTGATTCAATAATATAATGAATCGGATTGGTAATTAATTTTTTTTTGCTACGGGCATAATTACCCCATAAAATAAAAACAACTGGAGTACTTTTATTATTAATTATTTTTATTATATTATCTGTAAATTTTTCCCATCCTTTATCTTTATGCGATGTTGGGTTATGTTCTTGGACAGTTAAGACGGTATTAAGTAATAATACTCCCTCTTTAGTCCATGGCTTTAGCGAATTAAGTTCTGGAAATGGTATTCCTAAATCATTTTCTAGTTCCTTAAAAATGTTTTTTAAAGAAGGTGGCTTTGATACCTCATTACTAACAGAAAAAGCCAATCCTTCAGCTTGGTTTGGACCATGGTAAGGATCTTGACCAATAATAACTACTTTAACATCGTTGTAATCTGTATAACGAAAGGCATTAAATACCTCATTTTGTTTTGGATATATTTTTTTAGTTTTATATTCTTCTTTGATAAAATTCATTAAATTAAGAAAATATTCTTTTTTATATTCTTCTTTTAATAACTCATCCCATGTATTTCCAATCATATTTCCACCTTATTTATGATAACTTTCATTATTAATTATTTTATAGCAACGATAAATTTGTTCTAGTAACATTACTCTAAATAATTGATGCGGAAATGTCATTGGTGAAAATGATAAATGCATTGATGCTTTATTTTTTATTTCATCACTTAATCCATAGCTTCCTCCAATTATAAATGTTATGTTACTATTTTCGATTAATAAATTGTTCAGTTTTTTTGAAAGTTCTATTGATGTCATTTCTATTCCATCTATTTCTAGAGTTATTATATAATCTCTTGAGCTTATATATTTTTTTATCTTTTCAGCTTCTATCATAATAGCTTTATTTTTTTCAACTAAGCCCTCATCTTTTACTTCAATTATTTCAAGATTGGTATATTTTTTTATTCTTTTACTATATTCTTCAATTGCTTCTTTTAAATATTTTTCTTTTATGGTACCAACTGTAATTATTTTTATCATTTCTACACCTCAATTAAAGGAGTTCCTTCATTTTGTTTTGCTATAATTATATTAATATTTTGATTTATAAGTTCTTTTTTAACAGTTTCTAAAGCTAACTTTTCAGTATTATTTGTTTGGCTTAAATGAGCTAAAATTATATTATTAGTGTTTTGATTAATAATTTTTTTTAAATATTTTGCGGTAGTTTTATTAGATAAATGTCCTAAATCGCTAATAACTCTTTCCTTTAAAAATCTTGGATATGGTCCATCCATTAACATTGTTTCATCATGATTACTTTCTATAATATAGGTGTTCTTGCCCACCATTTTAGCAAGATATTTTCTATTTATATAGCCAGTATCTGTTACATATACCAATGTTTTGTTTTTATATTCAAAAATATATCCAACAGAACTTGGTGCGTCATGTGATGTATGAATTAATTCTATTTTAACGTCATTAATATTAAGGTTATCATCAATAAAAATACATTTTTCATATGGTAAATAGGATTTTAAACTATCATACATTGCTAATGGAATATATGCTTTTAATGAAGTTTTGGTTATTAATGATGCTAAACCACTAATATGATCTTTATGACAATGAGTAATTAATATTCCTGTAAAATCATTAAATGTTAAATTGTTCTCTTCTAAGCTTTTTTTTAATGTTAAATAGGAAACACCAATATCTATTATAATATTGGTGTTATCACACAATACAATTGTGCAATTTCCTTTTGAACCACTAGCTATTACTTTTATTTTCATTAATAGAAACTCATAGCGTTTAACGCTCTTCCACCTTTATATGGATATCCTTTCCATAAACCATAATGTAAATGAACTCCTGTTGCTGCTCCTGTTTTACCCATTCCACCAATTACTTGTCCTTTTTCTACGATGTCTCCCTCTTTTACTAAACGACATCCTGGACACAAATGAGCATAAATTGTGTAATATCCGTTTTGATGGTTTATTATAATATATTCTCCGTTATCACCATATCCGCCTGGATAATAACCTGGTTTCTTACGTGATTCTACAACAACTCCAGCATCTGCTGCAAAAATATTTGAACCATATCCGCATCCAGAAATATCTGTTCCATCATGCAATACACCCCAACGGTAACCAAAATGGCTAGATATGGAACTACAAGAAGCTGGCCATCCCCATTGCCCCTTTGTCGGAACAACTGATCCAAAACCATTATTTCCTTTTTTACCACCTTTTATTATAATTTCATTTATAGCTGGTGTTATTATTTCTGTTTCGTCCTCTAGTGTTACACTATTTTTTATTTCACCATTTATTTTTAATACCTTTTGAGTAACTCTTCTTTCGCCATTTGATCCTTTTTGTTCTACTTTTGTATATCCAACATATTGATTGTTATCATATTTTGTTTCTGTTTGATAACGAATTTCTTCGCGGAAAACAACATGATCTTGTTCTACAACATTAAATTGAGGTTTTAAAATTCCTAAAATTACGACCTGTCCAGGATAAAGTAGACTATTTTCATCAACTATATCTGGATTGGCTATTAAGAACTCTTCAGGTGATATTTGGTTATTAAATGCGATTTCATTTATTGTATCACCTTCTTGTACTACATATTCTTTTTGAGTATCTGTTGTACCAAATAACAAATATTTACTTAATTCTGCTTCAGTTTGATAAATTGTTTCTGTAACTTTAATTTTTTGTTGTTTTATTGTTATTGTATTTTCAATATAAATTTTTTCTATTACTTTTCCAGTATCTTCTATTTCTTTTTGAGTTTCTTCTGCAAAAGCTTTATATTCTTCTTTTGGAATAAATGCTTTTACTGTATTATCTACAGATTTAGTAAATACTTCCTTGTCAAGAACATAAATTGTTTGATCTTTTCCTTTTATTATTTTTCCATCAGTATCTGTTGTATCAATACCTTTTATTTTTATTGCATAACCGTTTATTGTGAAAGGAGATATGTCTTTAATGATATTATAAATTTTTTCTATTGATGTTAATCTATCATCATAAGTTGTTTCTTTTACAATATCTAAATCTGATGGTATATAAACTTTATCGACATTGTATTTTTTTTTGATTTCTGCTTGTTTTGTATCAATATACTCTTCTAGTTGTTCTTTAGATTTAATTAATCCTATTGATTTTCCTTTTAAATAAACGCGATATACTGTATGTGGTGTGAATTTTCTAATTGATATTCCCATTGTACAAAATAACGATAATAGTAAAATTAAACAAACCATTATTTTTTTTCTTGGATTATTCATTTTAACCCTCCATATTATTTTTCTTTAAATTTAAAAATGTTGATGTATTCTTTTTAAATAATAATTCTATAGTTGCTGTTGGTCCGTTACGATGCTTGCCAATAATTAGTTCACTAATACTGTTATTGTCTTCTGTTCTTGCTTCTTTATTGTAGTAATCATCACGATATAAGAAGGCAACAATATCAGCATCTTGTTCAATTGACCCTGATTCTCTTAAATCACTCATTAATGGTCGTTTGTCTTCTCTTGCTTCAACACTACGTGACAATTGTGATAATGCAATTACTGGTACTCCCAATTCCATTGCAAGTGTTTTTAAACTTCTAGAAATATCTGAAACTTCTTGCTGTCGATTAGCTCCATAGTTTTTTCCACCGGAAATTAATTGTAAATAGTCAATTAAAACTAAACTTAAGCCTTTTTCGCTACTAGCTAGTCTTCTGCATTTAGCTCTTATTTCTCCAATTGTAATGCCTGGTGTATCATCAATCACTAAATTTGTATTTGATAACTGTGATGATGCTTCATTAATTCTTTTCCAATCATTATTCATTAAGTTACCAGTTCGCAACTTAAATCCTTCAATTTGACCAACAGAGGATAATATACGCATTGCTAGTTGTTCTGCACTCATTTCTAAATTAAATACAGCAACACTTTTATCTTGGGACATAGCGGCATGTGTTGCTAAGTTTAAAGCAAATGCCGTTTTACCCATAGCTGGTCTAGCTGCAATAATTATAAATTCATTAGGATGTAGTCCGGTTGTTAATTTATCAAAATCATACCAACCTGTTGCTAAACCTGTAATTTCACCTTTATTTTCAGACAATCTTTCTAAATCAGATTGTGTTTTTGCTAAAACATCTTTAATTGTTCTAAATTCACTTGATTTTCGATTTTTGACAATATTTAAAATTCTTTTTTCTGAACTGTCTAGTATTTCATTTACTGATTCATCTGTACGATATCCTTCTTCAGCTATTTCATTTGCCGTATTAATTAATCTACGCAAAATAGCTGATTCTTCAACACTTTGAATATAGTAATCAATATTACTAGCTGTTGGTACAAAATTTAATATTTCTGTTAAGTATTCAACTCCACCAATTTCTAAAAGTTCATTTTTTTTATTTAGATAGCCAGTTACTGTAGTTATATCTATAGGTGTTTTTTCTTCAGCTAAAGACATCATAGCACTAAAAATTTTATTGTTTTTTTCACTATAAAATGACTCTGGTGTTAAACTCTCAATTGCTTTTTGCAATGCATAATTTGAAATAAAGCTTGCACCTAAAACTGATTTTTCTGCTTCTAAATTATTGGGCATAATTTTTACTGCCATAATTTCACCTCTATTTTACTAGATGAATCTTTACTGTAGCCTCTATTCCAGGATATAAATTAATTTTTACATTATGAAATCCAAGGGATGAGATTGAATTTGTAATTTCAATTTGATTCTTCTCTATTTTTATATTGTTCTTTTGTAATTCTTCTTTTATTTGTTTAATACTAATGCTTCCAAATACTTTATCACCTTCACCGGTTTTAACTTTAAATTCTAAAACTATTTTTTCTATTTCTTGTTTTAACTTTTCAGCATTTTTTTTGTTTTCTTGATTAATTGCTTCTTTTTTTGCTTGTTCTGCGTGCAATTTAATTAAATTTTCTTTTGTTTTTGGAACGGCATAATTATTTTTAATAAGAAAATTTTGTGCATAACCATCTTTTACTTCTTTTATTTGTCCTTTTTTTCCTTGATTTTTTAGATCCTTAATAAAAATTACTTCCATTTTATTCATCCTCCTGCTTTTTTATTTCTTCTTTTAATTTTTGTTCAACTTTACTAATTGTAGTTTTTTCAAATTTTGCTGCTCCATTATATGCGTCTCCACCGCCACCTAATTTAGTTAAAATGGAACTTATATTATAGTTTCCTAAACTTCTGGCACTAATACCAACTGTATCTTTTGAAATCTTTCCTATAACAAAGGATGCTTCAATATTGTTAAAAAATAGTAATGTATCAGCAACCTTTGCTAAATCTTCTCTACGGTAAATTGTATATGGTGCAGCTTTAGTAAAAGCAATTTTAGAATTAATTGTTTCTACTTCAGCTAATAATTTTTGTCGCTCAGTATATTCTTTTAAATCCTGTTTTAATAAATATTGAACTTTCTTTGCACTCGCACCCAAACTAGTAAGAAAATATGCTGCATAATATGTTTCTGGGCTAGTTTTTAACGTAAAATTATTTGTATCAAGAACAATACCTGATAATAATACTGTGGCAAAATA
>CALVIF010000074.1 GCA_944329395.1 uncultured Bacilli bacterium
TTTCTGAAATGACTCTTTTTTATAGACTAAAATAGTGTCAGCAATTTTACTCACCAACACTATTTATTATAGAACCATAATTGGTTTTCAAATGTTTTATTTAGTTTAGTAATGTTTGGATTAGTTATTGGTGCTTGTATTTTTAATTTTATTGATGAGAAGACACAAAATATATATAATTCGTGGATGATTCATATGTTTGCTAATTTTGCGATTAATACAATTGGTTTAATTTTATTTAAAATAATTTAATAATAGAATAAATTATTAATTAAAGGAGGGATAAAAAATGAATGAAATAAAATGTCCAAATTGCGGAACTGTTTTTCAAATAAAGGAAGAAGACTATAATTCTATAGTTAAACAAGTAAAGGATAGGGAGTTTGAAAGAGAAATAGCAATAAGAGATAATCAAGCAAAATTAGATAAGGAAAATACAATTAAGGTTATTAGTGCAAAATATGAAAAAGAATTAGCTGATAAAATATATAGTAAAGAAATTGAAATAAATAATTTAAAGTTAGAGTTAAAGAATAAGGAAGAAAGAACAAAAAATGATCTTGAAAAGCATTTTACTGAGGAAATTAATAAAAAAGATTTAGAGATTAATAAATTAAGAAGTGAAATAAAATTACAAGAGTCAGAAACAAAATTGGCGATTAAGAATGCTGTAACTGAAAAAGATAAGGAAATAGATATTTTAAATAGCAAATTACAACTAAATAAAAATGAATATTTATTAAAAGAAAAAAATATTAAAGAAAGTTATGAAAATAAAATTAAAAATAAAGATGAGCAAATTGCTTATTATAAGGATTTTAAGGCTAAGCAATCTACAAAAATGATTGGCGAATCTCTTGAACAACATTGTTGGATGGAATTTAATAAATTAAGACCTTTGTTTCCTAATGCTTATTTTGAAAAAGATAACGATATTAAAACTGGATCTAAAGGTGATTTTATTTTTAGGGATTATAGTGATGATGGAATAGAGATTGTGTCAATTATGTTTGAGATGAAAAATGAAGCAGATACAACAGCTACAAAGCATAAGAATGAAGATTTCTTGAAAGAGTTAGATAAGGATCGACAGGAGAAAAAATGTGAATATGCTGTTCTTGTGACGTTACTTGAGGGCGATAGTGATTATTATAATACGGGAATAGTAGATGTGTCTTATAAATATAATAAAATGTATATAATAAGACCGCAATTTTTTATTCCTTTGATTACATTAATTAGAAATCTTGCGATTAATGCATTGAAATATAAAAAACAATTAGAAATAATTCAGAATCAAAATATTGATATATCAAATTTTGAAGAAAATATGAATTCGTTTAAAGATGCGTTTGGTCGTAATTATAGATTGGCTAGTGAAAAATTTAAAAAAGCAATTGAGGAAATTGATAAAACTATTGATCATTTACAGAAGACTAAAGAGGCTTTATTATCAAGTGAGAATAATTTGAGATTGGCAAATAATAAAGCTGAAGAATTAACAATAAAAAAATTAACACATAATAGTGAAACTATGAAAGAGATGTTTGATCAGCTTAGTAAAAATGTAGATAAAGATGTTGTTTAAATATATGATGTAAAATTAATAAAAAAGACATAGACAATTAGAGGGTGTCAATAATTGTATGTCTTTTTTTATTTAGATATATAAAATTAGTTAAATTATGATATAATTGTGATGATATGGTAGTAAGTTTATCACTATAGAAGAAAGGTTGATAATATGAGTAGAAAAATTGTAGATAGTGTTACTTCTTTACAGGATGCTTTTAATAAAGTTAGAATTGCACAAAAAGAATATGCTAATTATTCTCAAGATGATGTAGATAGAATATTTTCAGCGGCTGCTATGGCTGCTAATAGTGCAAGAATAGCTTTGGCAAAGCTAGCAGTTGAAGAGACAGGCATGGGAATAGTAGAAGATAAAATAATTAAAAATCATTTTGCAGCAGAATATGTTTATAATGCTTATCGTAATACAAAGACATGTGGTGTAATTGAAGAAGATAAAATGTTTGGGATAAAGAAAATTGCTGAACCGATTGGTGTAATTACAGCTGTAATTCCTACTACTAATCCAACGTCTACTACTATCTTTAAAATATTATTAGCGTTAAAAACTAGAAATGGGATTATTATAAGTCCGCATCCACGAGCTAAAAAGTCAACTATTGAAGCTGCTAAAATAATTTTGGATGCTGCTGTAAAAGCTAATGCACCTCAGGATATTATATCTTGGATTGATGTTCCCTCATTGGAATTAACTAATATGGCAATGCAATTGTCTGATACGATTTTAGCAACAGGTGGGCCGAGTATGGTAAATGCTGCTTATTCTAGTGGAAAACCAGCGCTTGGGGTTGGAGCTGGTAATACACCAGCAATTATTGATAAAAGCGCTAATGTTGTTTTAGCTGTTAATTCAATAATTCATTCTAAAACGTTTGATAATGGTATGATATGTGCTTCGGAACAATCAGTAATTGTAGATTGTGAAATTTATGATAAAGTTAAGGAAGAGTTTAGACAAAGAGGTTGCTATTTTTTAAGTAAAAAAGAGATTGAAAAAGTACGAAAAACTATTATTATAAATGGTGCTATCAATGCTAAAATAGTTGGTCAAAGTGCAAAAAAAATAGCTGATTTAGCTAAAATAACCGTTCCAAGAAATACCAAAATATTAATAGGTGAGGTTGAAAGTGTAGATTCTTCGGAAGAATTTACTCATGAAAAGCTATCTCCTGTACTTGCGATGTATAAAGCAAAGAATTTTGATGATGCACTTGATAAAGCTGAAAGTTTAGTATTTGATGGCGGTTTGGGTCATACATCATCTCTTTATATAGATAGTGTATTAGAAGAAGAAAAGATAAATAAATTTTCAAATAGAATGGCTACATGTCGTATTTTAATAAATACGCCATCTTCACACGGAGGAATTGGTGATATTTATAATTTTAAATTAACTCCTTCTCTAACTTTGGGATGTGGTTCTTGGGGAGGTAATTCTATATCAGAAAATGTTGGTGTTAAACATTTATTAAATATTAAAACGGTAGCTGAAAGGAGAGAAAATATGTTATGGTTTAGAACACCAGAAAAGGTTTATATTAAAAGAGGATGTTTACCGGTTGCATTAGATGAGTTAAAGACTGTAATGAATAAGAAGAAAGTTTTTATAGTAACTGATAAGTTTTTATATGAAAATGGTTATACTAACGATATAACAAAAAAATTAACAGAAATGGGAATTGAATATTCAATATTTTTTGATGTTATGCCGGACCCTACTTTAGCTTGTGCTAGGGAAGGGGCTAGACAAATGGAACTTTTTAAACCTGATTGTATAATTGCTATTGGTGGTGGTTCTGCGATGGATGCTGGAAAAATTATGTGGGTTTTATATGAGCATCCTGAGGTTGATTTTATGGATATGGCTATGCGTTTTATGGATATTAGAAAAAGAGTTTACACATTTCCTAAAATGGGTGAAAAAGCTTATTTTATTGCAATTCCAACGTCAGCTGGAACAGGATCTGAGGTTACTCCTTTTGCAGTTATTACCGATGAAAATACGGGAATAAAATATCCTTTGGCAGATTATGAACTAATGCCAAAAATGGCGATTGTTGATGCTAATCTTATGCTTTTAGCACCTAAAGGCTTGACTGCTGCTTCTGGAATAGATGCATTAAGTCATGCTTTAGAAGCTTTGGTATCTATGATGGCTACTGAATATACTGATTCTCTTGCAAAAGAGGCTTTAAAAAATATTTTTGAATATTTGCCAAGAGCATATAATAATGGTGAAAAAGATTTGGTTGCTAGAGAGAAAATGGCTAATGCTGCTACGATGGCTGGAATGGCTTTTGCTAATGCTTTTTTGGGAGTTTGTCATTCGATGGCACATAAACTTGGATCATTTCATCATATTCCTCATGGTATTGCTAATGCTTTGATGATAGAAGAAGTAATAATTTTCAATAGTGAAAAAAAGCCTACAAAGATGGGAACTTTTCCACAATATGAATATCCTAAAACACTTGAAAAGTATGCTCAGGTAGC
Source organism: uncultured Bacilli bacterium (assembly GCA_944329395.1). Classification (GTDB taxonomy): domain Bacteria; phylum Bacillota_I; class Bacilli_A; order RF39; family UBA660; genus CAG-877. The sequence continues at coordinate 4,087 of CALVIF010000074.1, forward strand.
TGAATATCTTGGGATAATAGGAAGAAGTAATGAAGAAAAAGTTGATAAGTTAATTGATAAAATAAATAAATTAAAGAAAACAATTGGTATTAAAAAAACAATTCGAGATTATGGTATAGATGAGCAAGAGTTTCTTGCGATGCTTGATGATATGTCAGAACAGGCATTTGATGATCAATGTACTGTTTCAAATCCACGCTATCCACTAATGAGTGAAATTAAACAAATGTATTTAAATGCATATTATGGAGGAAAGAAGTAATGGAATATATGTTGGATAATAAAATAGCCATAAGGAAAAATAAAGAAATTTTTAAAGAAGATAGTACTGCTATTAAATTATTTGCTGAAGGATATTTGAAAGCTGATATTTTAAATGAAGCTTTAAATCAAGCTCGAGTAGAAGAAAGTACAGATTTGTTTATTCCTAAATTAATAGAGGTAAAGAAAATTAATGGAAGATGGGCTTTGGTGTCTGAATATATCGAGGGTGTAACACTCGAAGAATTAATGAAAAAAAATCCAAAAAAAATTGATGAATATTTAGAGATATTTGTTAATATTCAGTTAAATATTCATTCTAAAAAAGTACCTTTATTAAGTAGATTAAAAGATAAATATAGGAGAAAATTAATTTGTGCTACTAATATTTCTGATGCGACAAAATATGAATTACTTCAGAGATTAGAGGGAATGAAGGATCATGAAAAACTTTGTCATGGTGATTTTGCTCCAAGTAATGTTATTATTACGAAAAATGGTGAGTATTATATTATAGATTGGGCACATGCAACGCAAGGAAATGCTTCTGCTGATTGTGCTAGAACATTTCTTACATTTTCAATGCATAATAGGGAAGATTTGGCTTTAAAATATTTGGATCTTTTTTCTAGAAAAAGTAAAATTGATAAATCATATATTCAAAGATGGATTCCTATTGTTGCAGCAACACAACTTACTAAAAATATTCCAGAAGAGCAAGAATTTTTAAATAAATGGATAGATGTTATTGATTATGAATAAAATTTTAAAAATAATTTATAATATAAAATATAATTAAAATTTAGTTTTTAATTTATTATAATTTTAATATTTTAGAAGAAAATGGTGTTTAGTATATATTCATAGCTTTTTAGTAAAAAGGAGAATAATATGATAAAAATAAAAAATGTAACAAAAACATTTAATAATAATGTTAAAGCGGTTGATAGTCTTAATTTGACTGTTAATGATGGTGAAATTGTTGGTTTTATTGGTCCTAATGGTGCAGGAAAAACTACTACTTTAAAGATGCTTACTGGTATTTTAGAACCTGATTGTGGTGATATTTTTATTAATGAATATAATATTTTAAAAAAACCTTTAAAAGCTAAGCAACAAATTGGCTATATAGCTGATAGCCCCGATATGTTTTTGCGTTTGAAGGGAATAGAATTTATTAATTTGATTGCTGATATTTATAAGGTGCCAGTAAAGGATAGAAAAAAAAGAATAAAAGACCTTGCGAAAAGATTTGGATTAACGGATATTTTGGGTTATCAAATG
>CALVIF010000075.1 GCA_944329395.1 uncultured Bacilli bacterium
AATAACTGTTGTCTTTTTTGTGTCTGTTTCTTTAGTTTTTATCACTTTTTCTATATCAGGTGTTTTTACTGCTTGATCTACATTAGCTATTGTAGGAATAACTGTTGTCTTTTTTGTGTCTGTTTCTTTAGTTTTTATCACTTTTTCTATATCAGGTGTTTTTACTGCTTGATCTACATTAGCTATTGTAGGAATAACTGTTGTCTTTTTTGTGTCTGTTTCTTTAGTTTTTATCACTTTTTCTATATCAGGTGTTTTTACTGCTTGATCTACATTAGCTACTGTAGGAATAACTGTTGTCTTTTTTGTGTCTGTTTCTTTATTTTCTATTATTTTACTATTTTTTTCAGCTTCAATTAATTTTTGTGGTTGTAAATTGTTTTTGGCTTTTATAGTATCATTTTCTTCATTGATTTTATTTTTTTGTTTAAGAAGAACTTTTGTTCCATCAGGTTTTGTTATAATTTTAAATTTGTTATCTTCATCTTTAAGATTTTTTGGTTTAAGAAGAACTTTTGTTCCATCAGGTTTTGTTATAATTTTAAATTTATTATTGTCATCTTTTTGATTTTTAGGTATAAGAAGAACTTTTGTTCCATCAGGTTTTGTTATAATTTTAATTTTATGTTGTTGATTTTCTGATGGAGTAGATGACATCTTTTGTAGAGGTTCTGGTTTTTTTTGTCCAGATTGGTTTATTGGCAATAAAGTAGGTGTTGTTTTTGATGTAATATCAGTAACTTGTTTAGATTTTTCTGGTTGTGATAAAGTTGATATTGTTTTTGGTATTGCAACACCTGCTCTTATTTGAGAATCTTTATTTAGTAGAACCGTTTTATTATCTTCTTTTTTGTTATTATTGTTTGTTTCTGATTGTTCATTAATAATTTTTTCTATTTTTGGTGAATTATTAAATTCTTCATTAACAGATTTTTCATTGATTTTTTCTTTTCTTATTTCATTTAAAGCTGGCATTTTACTTATTTCCATGTTTGTATCGAATGTGTCGATAATTATAGGAAGTGTTTGATTATTTGTTTTTTTGTCTTCAACTATTGTTGGTTTAAGTGGATTTGAGATTATTTCTTTATTTTTTTGTAAATCTTTTGATTGTGTAATTTTATTTATATCTATTTCTGGAACTTTATTTTTTTCATCAAATACATTTTGTTCTTCATTTATAATTGGTGTTTCGTTGCTTGCAGGTAAATTTATGTTCTCTTTGTCGGTTTTTATTGCAACCTTTAGTTCTGGTATTTCTTTTTCAACTTTTTCTGGTTGTGGTTGCGTAGGTGGTGCTGGTTTTACTAATACTTGTACTTGAGGTTTAGTATTTGTTTCTTGTTCTTTTTCAGTTTGTTGTTTAACCACTTCTGGTTTTGTGGTAGGAATTTTTGATATAGGCGTTGGAGTAATGTTTGGTGTATTAATAATTAATTTTTGTTTTTTGATTTCTTCTTGAGGATTTGTTTTTAAAATATAATCGTTTAGTTTTTTATCATTTTCATTTTCTTGTTTTTTAAGATATTCTTGTTTAGCCTTATCAGCTTGAAGTTTTGCTTGTTCAGCTGTTAACATAGTCGGTGTTGTTGTTTGTTTTGCTTTTTCTTGTTCAATTTGTTGTTTTGCCTTTTCTTGTTGCTTTTTAATTTCTTCTTGTTGTTCTTTAGTTAATGTTTTTACTTGTGGTAGTGTTCCTGGGGTTTGCTGAACTGGTTGTGTTGATTGTGTTGGTTGCAATGATGTTTTTTCTTCATTATTTTGTTTATTTTCAGAAGTTTGATTATTTATGATTGAGTTTTGGATATTTTGTTTTTGCATAATTTCTTTTATGTCTTGTGTTTTATTATCTGAATTTATATTTGTTTTTGTTTCAGTTTGATTAGTTTTTGTTGTTTCTGGTTCAGCAATTGTAATGTTTGTTTCTTTAGTGTTGTCAGGTAAATCATCTAGTGTATTTGTTGCTAATTCTTCTTTTTTATCACTTGTTTCATCATCTTCATCAAGAGATCTAGTTAAATATGATACGTCGTCTTCTGCATCTGTTTCCATTTCAATTACTCTATATACTTCTTCAAAACTTGTAAGTCCAGCAATTGCTTTTCCAAGAGCATCTTGTAGCATTGTTATTGTTTTACCACTATAAACCATTTCTGCTAATTCTTCTTTTTTTAATTTTGGATTTGATATGGCATTTCTTATTTCATCATCTAGTTCTAGTACTTCATGAATAGCAATACGGCCTTTATAGCCGTGTCTACAATGTTCGCACCCTTTGTGATTAGCATCATATATTTTATCAACATCACGATTCATAAACTTTTTAAAAACTTTTTTTTCGTATTTTGTTGTTTCTCTTTCAAATCTACAATATGTACATAATTTTTTTCCAAGTCTTTGAGAAACTATTCCAGTTAATGCGGTAGACATTAAATAGCGTTCTACATCCATATCAAGTAAACGTTCAATTGTTGCTAAAGAGTTATTTGTATGGATTGTTGATAAAACTAAGTGACCAGTGATAGAGGCACGAACTGCTATTTGTGCTGTTTCTGAATCACGAATTTCTCCAATTAAAATGACATTTGGGTCTTGACGTAAGATAGAACGTAGGGCAGCGGCAAATGTCATTCCAATTTCGGCGTTTACTTGAACTTGATTCATTCCTTCGATGTTCATTTCTATTGGATCTTCAACTGTTATAATATTTATTTCAGGTTTATTTAAGCCTTGTAGCATTGAGTAAACAGTTGTTGATTTTCCGGAACCCGTTGCACCTGTAATAAGAATAATTCCGTTTGGAACTGCCATCATTCTTTTAATTTTCTTTAAGTTTGATTGATTAAATCCTAAATTGTCAATTCCTTGTAAACTTCTAGTGTAATCTAAAATACGAATAACAATTTTCTCACCTGTATTTAATGGAAGGCATGATACACGCATATCTAGGTATTTTCCACCAAATTCACCTTTTATTGCACCATCTTGTGGTAGTCGTGATTCTGTTATGTTCATGTTGGCAAGAAGTTTTAGTCTAGTTGTTAGATTTCTTTCATATAGTTTTGGAATGTACGTATAATCTTGGAGATCGCCATCGATACGAAATCTTACCATCATGCCATCTTCTCGTGGATCAAAGTGAATATCAGATGTTCCATTGTTAGAGGCTGTTATAATGATATAATCAGCTATTTGAGTAATTGGTGTGTGTTCAAAATCGAACGCCACCATATTTGATTCTACACCTTTTGTAACTTTTCTTACTTCCATTTCTACCATTGTTTCAACCCCTTTTGTTTACTTTTAGTATGGTATTTTACTATATTTTATTATATAATAATTTTATAATAATAGCAAGGAGAGAGTTATGAAAAACAAAAAACTAAATAATAAGGGTTTTATGTTAGTTGAAACACTTATAGTTTCTGTATTTACAATGGCCATTTTTTCTTTAATTTATAGTAATTATTATCCTATTATGGCAGAGTATAATCGACGTGAAGTTTTTGACGATGTTGATGGAAAATATGGTGTGTATTGGATAAAAAGAATAATTCAAAGTAGTGACGTAAACTTTGGTAATGAAGCTACGTCTGGGACAATTGCTTATAATATTAAGAATAATGGTTATCATAGTTTTGATTGTAATACTGATATATCGTCTGGTGACAAAACTACGATTTATTTATGTAATAATTTGGTTAAAAAGTTGGAAATTGTTAGAAGAAGTGATGATGGAAAGGAACTTTCTAAAGATGATACAGCTGGAAAGCCTGCAATATATATAACTACATTTAATTTAAGTGATTTTAAAGATAAAGCTGCTGAGAAAAATGGTACAGGTATTTTTAGCGGTGATTTAGCTGATTATGTTTCATTTTTACCAGTTTATGATAAAATTGTGTCTTTAAATAGAGCAAAGTACAGAGTTATAGTTGAATATCATCGAACAAAAGATAACAATGACTATTATGCATATTCGACAATTGAGGTGAAAAAATAATGAAAAAAATTAAATTAAATAATCATGGATTAACGGCAATTGAAATATTAGTTTGTTTTGCTTTAATGGTTGTTGTGGTTGTTTCTATGTATAGTGCTGTTATTTCATATAAAAATAAGCAAAGTATTGAATCTGATCGTGATAAAATAGTTGCTTATAAAAATTTGTTGACAAGAGAGATACAAGATGATTTAGTAAAAAAGGGGTTAGTTGATGCCAAAATTGTAAGTGAATTAAATACATCTGTTGATAAGTATTATAAGGTAGAGCTTATTTTTAGGGATGGAACAAAAAAAATTTTAGAAGTAAAAAGTGATTATGCTAAGGATTTTGGTTCTTGTGAAGAGGGTGACGGGTCTTGTGAATTTGATAAAGATGATGAGCTTGTCATAGGTTATGGAAGCGATGTTGACGCAGATGATTATGTTTTGTATCCGTTACCTGATTTAGGATATGGTTATAATGGTAATATATATAGCACAGATCTTAGATGTAGTGGCAATACAAATGAAGAAGGAACTGAATTATTGAATCAAAGTGATAGAAAAGGATGTAAGATATATGACTTTAGAATAAATAATGTTATTGTATCAACTGATGAAAATATATTTAGTTTTTATGTTGGTTTTTATCATCCTGATTTAGATACTAGATATGGTATTGATATTGTTTGTCCAATTAATTTTGATATTAATGGTTTGCCTGAACAAGATAATGTTAGTGATGATCCGGTTTATGAAAGATTGGTTTCATTAGTATTTAGAGATAATCCTAGTATTAAAAATTCAGCTTCTCTTAATAAAAGTGCTTCAAGTGCATCTGAAAACGGACTTTTTAGTTCTACAAGAACTAATAGTGGTAATGCAACGTATTATTTTAGGGGAAATGTTAATAACAATTATGTTGTGTTTGCTGGACTACTTTGGCGCATTGTTAGAATAAATGAGGATAATTCTATTAGAATGATTTTGGATGAGCCTATTAATGGCGGTGAATTAAATCTTTTCGCACCGTTTGGAACAACATATGATAAGATGTATTACTCTAATAGTGATATAAAAAATAAATTGTTGCAATGGTATAATAAAACGCTTAGTTCATATGAATCTTGGCTAGAAAATGAACAATATTGTGAGTCTTTTAATGTTTATCATGCTCCAGATGGTACTACTGGAGATATGTATACTGCTGGCAGTGTTACTCCTAAAAAGTATATGGATTATAATGTTACTTTTAAGTGCCAAAATGATGGTAATGGTTATGGAGTTATAAATGGAAAAATTGGATTATTATCATATGATGAAGCTGTTTTTGCCGGGGCTTATCCTGGGGAAAAAAACTCAAATTCATATTTGGATAGTTATTTTGCTGGGGCGTTTTGGTTGATGGGGCCAGGAGGAATAAGAAATACTGAATTAGAGGATTATCCAAGTGATAAGTATCCAATAGTTCATTTATGGTATCATGTTGATGACAGTCTAAAAAATGGTTTTATTTACAATTCTATGGCGTCAATAAGACCTGTTATAAATTTAAAAGCAGATGTTAAA
>CALVIF010000076.1 GCA_944329395.1 uncultured Bacilli bacterium
TCGTAATAAAGCTATGTTAGAATTGATGTATGGGACTGGTTTACGCATAAGTGAGGTTATTAATCTTACGGTTAATGATATTGATATAAATAATTGTATTATAAGAATTATGGGGAAGGGCCGTAAGGAAAGAGAAGTTCCGTTGGGCGAGTATGCTATTTATTATTTGAAACTTTATTTAAAATATAGAGATAAATTGCTTGTTAAAAATGAATGCAAAAAACTTTTTTTAAATAATCATGGTCAAGGAATAACACGACAGGGTTTTTTTAAAAATTTAAAGCAACTATTAAGAGAAAAAGAATTAAATCCAAATATTTCTCCACATACACTTAGACATTCTTTTGCGACACATTTACTAAATTGCGGGGCTGATTTAAGGAGTATTCAAGAAATGTTAGGACATTCAGATATTTCAACTACTAAAATATATACTCATGTTAGTGATGAGAAAGTTATTACAGATTATAATAAATATCATCCTAGAAGTCATAAAGGAGGAAAATAATATGAAATTTAAGCGTATTTTTTTGATTGTTTTAGATTCTTTGGGTGTTGGTGAAACAGCTGATGCTATTAATTTTTCAGATAATGGTGCAAATACTTTAGGGCATATAAAAGAGAAATATGATTTATTTATACCTAATTTAAAAAAAATTGGTTTTTTAGATACTTTAAATATGAGTGAAAATGATGATGTTGAAGCATATTATACGATAGCTAAACCAATAAATGCAGGTAAGGATACATTAAATGGTCATTATGAGATGATGGGAATAAAAAATGATATTCCATTTAAAACATTTAATAACGGTTTTACGTTTGATCTTTTATCTAATATCGAAAGTGTTACAGGAAGAAGAGTAATTGGGAATAAATGTTGTAATGATTCATCAATTATTAATGAATTAGGTGAAAGACAGATGAATTATGGTTCTTTAATTATTTATACATCTGCAGATTCTGATTTACAGGTCGCTGCTCATGAGGATTGTATCCCTATTTCTACTTTATATCAATATTGTGAAAAAATTAGAGCGATTACTTTGGAAGAAGATTGGAGAGTAGGGAGGGTGATTGCTCGCCCATTTACAGGAATTCCTGGAAAATTTAAGTTTATTAATAGTGCAAGAAAAGATTATGCAGTTAAACCACCTAAAAAGACAATATTAGATAGTTTAGTTGAAAATAATTATAATGTAATTGCTATTGGTAAAGTTAATGATATTTTTGACGGACAAGGTATAAATAAGAATATTAAGGCTTCTAATAATACGGAAGTTGTAAATAAATTATTGGACATTATGGATAAAAAATTTACTGGATTATGTATTGCTAATTTATCCGATTTTGATAGTTTATATGGACATTCTAGGGATGTTGAAGGATACGCTAAAGCAATTGAAGAATTAGATGTTGAAATTCCAATGATTTTAAATCGCTTAGAAGTTGATGATTTATTAATTATTACTGCTGATCATGGAAATGATCCAACTTTTCCAGGAAATGACCATACACGTGAAAATGTTCCAGTTATTATATATAGTCGTAATTTTAAGAATACTAGTCGTTTAAAAGCTTTTGAGACATTTGCTAATATAGGTGCAACTATTGCAGATAATTTTGATGTTGAACAACCTGAGATAGGAGAAAGCATTTTAGATGATTTAAATTAATATTATAGATATATTATCAATAGAATATTATTTAATAAAAAAATAAGCACACTAATTAAGTGCTTATTTTTTGTTTGCATTTTTTTTATTATTTGCTTTAAAACTATTACAGACTGTTTTTTCGTAGCAGTTACAATTATTATTGTCACATGTGCAACTAATTTCAATAGAATCTAATTCACAGTAATTATTTACATTATTATTATGATTACATGAATTTACATTACATTTAATTTTATTATTCATAAATAACCTCCATAATAATTATTATGGGATATTATTATAAATATATACTAAATTATAATACATTTTTATTGATAGCAAAGATAGAAGTTAACATAATATCAATTATGGGAAGTTAGAAGTTTTGGCAAAAAGGTGTAAAAAACACCTTTTTTTAGCATATTTTAACTACAAAATGACATAGATTAATAACTACCCATAAATTAATAAATTTCGTTCTATAAAGCCATTATAATATGACTTTTTATTCTTTTAAATTAGCTTATTTTAATTTATGAAGTTAATTTATTAATTTTATTTTTAATTAGTGCATAAACTATTGAAGCTAATGGAAGTCCAACTAACATACCAATAATTCCAAATAAGTTTCCACCAACTGTAATTGCAAGCAATGTCCACATTGGTGATAATCCTACTGATTTTCCAACAACTCTAGGATAAATAAAATTACCTTCAATTTGTTGTACTATTTGAAATATAATAGCAAAGAATAAGGCTTGTAATGGATTTGTAATGCCTATTAATATTATTCCTATCATCATGGCAAATAAAGCTCCAAAAATAGGAATTAAAGCTGTTACAGCGGTTAATACAGATATAATTAATGTATATGGAATTTGAAAAATTGTTAATGCAATAAACATTAAGCAGCCTAAAACGCCTGCTTCTAAGCATTGACCTGAAATAAATTTGTTAAATGTTATATTTGATAATTTGCCAATACTTAATATTTTAGTTGCATATTCTTTTTTTGTGAAAGCATAAATCATTTTTTTTGAACTTTCTATTAAAAACTCTTTCTGATTTAACATATATATTGAAAATATTATTGCCATAAATATAGTTGCAATACTAGATATTAAATTACTAATAAAACCAACTGACTTATTTGCAAGATGATTTAATATATTGGATATTAAATTATTTGTATTATTTGTTTTTGAAAAAGTATTTTGTATTTGTAGTTGAATGTCAGGATATTTATCTAATAAATTTAAAATCCATGTTTCTGTTTTAGATATTAGACCTGGTAAATTGTGAATTAGCAATTGAATATTTTCAACTAACTCTGGAATAAGTAGAAATGCTATGAAAATAAATATGGCAAGAAAAAATAATAAAGATGATACTATTGATATAATTCTGATGGTTTTAATGTTCATTTTGGTGTTTTTTTTAAGAATATTTTCAATTTTTGTCATTGGAATGTTTAGTATATATGCAATAACTCCACCTAAAATAAACGGTTTTAATACTTTAAATATCATAATGATACAATTAAAAATTTTCTCTAAATTTGTGACAAATAAATAGGTAGTTGCTGCTATAATAGCAATCGTAATCCATTTATGTAAATCTTCTTGTTTTATTTTTAACACTATTCTCCCCTCTTTCTAAAAATATGTTTTGATATTGATATGATATCATATATTTAATTATTTTTAAAGTTTATATAATATTATTTAAATATTAAAAAATCTAGGTATTTTTTACCTAGACCATTGATTTATTTTATACTTTGCGTGATTGTATTTCTGCTATTTTATCTAAGACTTCGCGAGCATTATCCTCATTAATTTCTACATAGCCTAGTTCTTTTAAGGCTTGAATTTTAGCTGTGTTTAGTTCTTGCGTCCTTGAAAGCCTTTCTTCATTTTTATGTTCTATTTCTTCTTCAAAACGTTTATGAGATGCACTTAATTTTACTTTAGATGCATTACCGCTACTATATAATGCCATGGCACTAAACATAATACTTTCAAAAATGTACTGTTTATCACTATTGAAAGCAAAATCTAATACTGGTGTCATGCCTAGTGATTTAGAAACATATCCTAATATGTACTTTAGTTCTTCATTTGCATCAATTGATTGTAGAAAATGATATAAATATAAGAATGTATTATATGAATCTTTTGTTTTGTCGGCTGCTAGTTTTTCTTTTAATAAAGTTATAATATCTGATAATAATTCTTGCTCTTTTTTATTAAAACCTTTTAAGTCAGCAATTATTTCACGATTTGAAGAATCTTTTACACCTTCATTTAATCTATTTTCTACTTCAATAATATATTCTCCATTTATTTTTAGAGAATTTAATTGTTCTATATTTTCAATATTTAGTAAATTTAATAATTTTGCAGCTTTCTCTTTTGGCCAATTGTTAATGTCTTCTATTGCTAAATAATTATATAACATTTGTCTAGAAACACCTAAATATTTAGCTAAACGCACTTTACTTATCCCTAGTTCTATTAGTACTTTATTCAATTCTTTCATTGTTGTACCCTCCTAATATAATTATAGACATTTGCTTGTAAATAATCAAGTGTAAATTGACACTTTTTATTTTAAATAATTTGATCTATTATTCCTCCGCCTAAACAATATAAATTTTTATCATATAATACAACTGATTGCCCTTTTGTAATTGCTCGTTGTTTTTCAGTAAATTTTACTGTCATTTTATCATTTTCTATAGATATAGAGGCTTTTGATAATTTTGCTCTAGAACGTATTTTTACATATATATTATTATTTTCTATATTGTCGACTAAAAAATTTAAATTTGTTGCAATCAATGTATCTTTATATAAATCATCATTGTTACCAACAATAATTTTATTTTCTTTCTTGCAAATTTCAGTTACGTATAGTGGTTTATTATATGAAATGCCAAGTCCTTTTCGTTGCCCTATCGTATAATTAATTAAACCGTTATGTTTACCAATAACTGTACCATTAGCTAAACAAATATCACCATTTATACTTCTTTCATTTATATTTTCTTTTAAAAATGAAATATAATTATCGTCAGGAATAAAACATATTTCTTGGCTATCTTTTTTTTCTTTTGTTTTTAAACCTAGTTTGTTGGCTATAGCACGTATTTCATTTTTATTTTCATATTCTGATAAAGGAAACAATATTTTGTTAAGCATATTTTTATTAATTCCATATAAAAAATATGATTGATCTTTATCTATTGAGTTAGCCATTTTTAATTTTCCATTTTCAATTTTAGCATAGTGTCCTGTTGCAATTTTTGTAGCGCCTAATTCTTGTGCTTTTTCCCAAAATAGACCGAATTTAAAATATTTATTGCATACAACACACGGATTTGGTGTTTGTCCATTTTTATATGAGTCAATAAAATTATTAATTACAATATTTTTAAATTCTTTTGTCAGGTCAATCACATGATGAGTTATTCCAATTTGATCACATACTATTTTGGCATCTTTTATAGAATCACATGTTTTTTGATCGTCAATTAATTTCATAGTTATACCTATAATATTATAGCCTTCATTTTTTAATAAAAATGCAGCAACAGATGAGTCAACTCCCCCACTCATACCAATTGCTATTGTATCTTTTTTCATAAAATCACCTAAAAATAATTATATACTAATTTTAGGTATAAGTATATGTTTATTTTATGATGTAAAGTAAATGTGTAAATAGTTAAGAAA
>CALVIF010000077.1 GCA_944329395.1 uncultured Bacilli bacterium
GGTAGTCCTTTAAACCAATTTACTACATTATTTATCGTTTGACTTACCCAGTCAACTGCTGTATTAAATACATTTTGCCCCCACTGAGCTACATCCGTTACTATTTTAGTTAAGAACTCCCATATTTTTGAAGGTAAATTTGCAAACCAAGTGATAATTGACTGAATTATTTTAGGTAATTCTACTGTAACCCAGTTCCATAGATTAATTCCTAGATTTATGAAAAATCCAATAATTGTTCCTATTGCATATCCGATATTATAAGGTAGGTTCATAAACCATTCAATGACTGATTGTATAAAGGCTGGTATTGTTTCAGTAAAGAACTCAACTATTGAGTTCCAACCATTTATAAAAAATTCTTTTATGCTCTCAACAAAATCATCTATAAAATTTCTAAAGCCTTCACAATTATCATATAATAATTTAAAAGCTCCAGCAAAAGGATTTGCTATTAATAAAAGTAATCCTTTCCAATTTTTCTTTATGAAATCAATTACAGTATTAAAAATATTTACTATGAAATTTATTGCTGTCTCGAATGCACTTTTAATTGCATCCCATATTGCCCCTACTGCATTTCTAAAGTCTTCATTTGTGTTCCATAAGTATAGAATAGCTCCTACAAGAATTCCTATTGCTGTAATTATAAGCATTATAGGGTTCGCACTCATAACAGCATTTAACATTGCTTGAGCTTTTGATAATAGTCCTGTCGCAACTTGAGCTAATGTTATTTTTCCAGTAAGTAATCCAATCAATACTTCTGTTGCCGATAAAGCCCCATTCATTATTCCTTGAGCAATTCCTGCTTTTCCTACTGTCAACGTATATAAAGATAATGCAACTTGTGCTTTTTGGAAAGTTATTACTAAAGATTGAACTATTCCTCCAATTTTCCAAGCCAAGAAAGCAACGCCAACTGACTCTACAACTGCAAGTAATCTATTCAATTCGTCTATTAATTTATTAAAATCTATATTCTGAATTCCTTCACTTGCACTTGATAAAAATTCATTCAAATGCGGCAATATTTCTTGCGTTAAAATCTCATTTACTGGCTCTAACGCTGTTCCTATGAAATTACTGAAATTATCTTTTAAAGTTGATAATTGCCCGTTCAACGTTTGAGATTGTTTATCCATTGACTGAAAATACTTTCCACCAGCGCTTGTACTTCTTTCCATAGAAGCTGTAATTTCATCGACTGAAATTGTACCATCGCTTATCCTATCATATAAGCTAGCCATACTTTCACCAGTTGTATCTGATATTTCTCGCAATGGGTTAAATCCTGCTTCAATCATTTGTTTAATATCTTCAAGTGATACTTTTCCAGCAGAACTCATCTGTCCATAAGCCATAGCAATTCTGTTCATTTTTTCTGCTGAACCTTGTGAGATATCGCCTAGCATCATCATTTTATCTATTGCATCATCTGCTGACAAGCCATAGTTCATCAATAGTTGCGTAGTTTCAGCAAGTCCTGTAAATTCAAAAGGTGTTTTAGCTCCAATATCTTTTAATCTTTCTACAATCTCCGTAGCTTTATCTGCCGAACCTGTCATTACTTCAAAAGAAGTTTTTAATTGTTCTATCGTCGCATTATATTTAATTCCTTCTGTAATTGCCGTTGTAACAGTTGACGTCATTTTTGTAAATGCATCTGCTACTATATTTCCTACTGCTACTGCCTTTGTGTTTAATCCTTTTAGCCCCTTCTCAAAACCTTTACTGTCAATCTTGGTATCATACGTCAAGCTTCCTGCTACTGCCATTTTTTATCCTTTCCGTAGACTTCTATTTCAACATGTCATAAAGAGCTTCTAATCTTCTTTGTTCACTTTCTGGAAGCGGTAACTTATAAAATTCTTTTAATTGTTTCAAATTCTTATCATCACCGTCATACGCTCTATAACTTTTTATTTTCTCGAATTGAACATCATCTTTTAATGATTTTAATAATGCTTTAAATTTCCACCAATGAAGCTTTTCACAAGTTAAGTCAATTCTATACTCTTGATAAAATGCTGAAAAAATATATTCGTCATCGTACTCATAAGAAAATATTTGTGACGCCCTTGCTGTATTTCCGCTTGCTCTATTTTCTGTATAATCTTTTCTTCCACATTGATAGAACCAAATTAATTTTTCACATGCTTCTTTATATAATTCCTTATCCTGTATTAATTCATAAAATTCAAAATCATTAAAAAAAGCAGGATAAAACTGCTGTAAACCGCTTCTTGATTTTGTCGATTTTAGGCAAGGTCTTATCCTGCATGATATTTTCAAACTCAATCATTTTTCTGAAGTCTACATTTATTTTATATTTTTTGTTTTTTAAAAATACGGAATAAGGTAGCTTCTGAAACATAATCATTTTTAATATCTCCTTCTATTTCTTCTATAATAATTATTGTTATATTTTGCACTTCTTCTTTCAAATCTATTTAAGTTTCCCATTTCATTTAAACTATTATTCATGTTTCCAATAGTTTTAGAAATTCTTCCAGTAAAGTTTCCTATTGTTTCGCTATAATATGCTTCAAAAATACATCCTAAAATAGCTATTTCTATTTCTATGGAAACTTCATCATGCCCGTCTTCTATTCTCTTTTTATTTATTTTTTCTATACTTCCTTTTCCTAATAATAGTTCAATTTGTTCTTCTAATATTTCTTTATCTTTTTTTCCTTCTCTTTGTATCTCATCAATTTTATCTGTATTCTTAACTTCAAATATTAATCCATATATATCAACTTCAATTTTCTTATCTGTATCTTCATATCCAATTTTATAAACTTTATTTTCCATAATTTCCTTCCTTTTCTATTATGTTTCAACTAACTTATTCTATATCATTTAATAAACTTGTTTTTTACATTTCGCTCATTACTGCTTCATCAGCTGTAAAAGTTTTTGTTGCTGTATCAAACTTTCCATATACGAAATCGCCAACACCTTTAAAAGTTCCGCTTAAATTAATGTTTTCTCCTGGTGTTATAGTTTTTGTATCTAGCACAGTTGAAGTCTTAATTTGTCTTGCTTCATATTCTGTCGCTTTTCCATCAACCACAGGTTTCCATAATTTTACGATTGTTAAGTTCTGTTCAGCATCTGCTCCAGTTAATCTTTTTTCAAATATATTATTTATATATTCAACAACTTTGTTGTTTTTTATTAAATTTGTTTCAAAAGCAAATTGATTATCATATCCAGTTACTTTATTTGTTTTTGATTTGTCGCCGATGTATTGAACTGAAACCTCTGTTGGATTTGTGCTTTCTTCCATAGATGTGAAACCAACATTCATTAATTCATTTTGTGCCGTCGCTTCAGCACCTTTTTCAGGTTGTACATCTAAATAGTATGCTTCGTCGTACGCCATTACATCTTTTTCTAATGTATCTGCCATTTTTTATTCCTCCTTTTTAATTTAATGTACTTATATCAAAATATAATTGTAAACTATATGTACTTATAGTCCCATCATCATTTACTTGATATGTTAATGTATTAGCACTCTTTATGTAAACACATCTTTTTCCCTCTATTTGAGGAAAATTTCTATTTCTAACTTGTTCTTCAACCCAGTCCCTAAAATCGTCTAGCCAGTCCAAGTTATTTATTCTTAGAATATCATCTTCACTCTCTGATTTAAGAAAAAGCATATATTGATACTGTTCTTTTTTACCTTGAAAATATCGAACTAATTCTTCAATTCCTGTTCGTTGTAAAGAAAGATTCTTCACAGTATCCGATACTTCTTCCGTGTGAATATCTTCAATTTCAGCTATTTCTAAAATAGGTTCATACTGTAATAACCAATTATTAATTGCACTTGTTATTTTATCCATTTTACACCTCTATTTATCTAAACTATTAGCATAAGCTATAGTTTGTTTTAATATGCTTTCCTTTTTCTCTGCTTTCATTCTTTCAAAAGGTTGTGTTCCTCTTTTCCCAACTCTTTTTTTAATCCTTTTTGAATATGCTTGATATTCTGCGTAAGGCACATTTATTATAACTCTTCCACTTCCTAAAACAGTTGCTAATTTAATTGACTGTTCTTGTTCTCCTGTTCTAAAAGAAACATAAGCCATAAGATTATCTCTTACTGTTTTATCTACAAATTGCTGTATTTTTCCTTTTTCATTTATCCCTAATTCTTTAGATAACTGACTAAAAGACTTTGTTTGAATACTAACTGCCATACTATTTAGCTCCTATCTTTATGTGGTCTAGTTCTTCTCTAAATATAAAGTTATCTATGCTTACTACTTCATGCACATTTTCTCTACCATATATATTACTCAATTGAGTTATTGGAGAAGTACCTTCAATAGTATCTGCAACCTCTTTATTCACAATTACATCACCTTTTTGAATAAACCAAGATTTATTATATTCTTTTATATCAAAAATTCTTATAAGAGCTGTATCTGATGTAGAAACACCTGTATTATTTCTGTTTAGTATAGAAGTGTCACGATAACTTGCTTCTTTCACATATCTTTCGTAAGTAGTAACCTTATTCTCTACTTTTTTATGATAAATTGTTATTTTTCTCATAGGAAAATCGTTCATAATAACCTCCTACAAAAATCTTATCATTTCTAATGGTAATTTATTTAATATTTTCGACTTTTCGCTATCAAATTGTTCTTTTGTTAGCTTGCCAAAAGTTTTAGAAACTCCGTCAATAGCATAAGACTGTACAATTTTATCATTTAAAGAAATATCATTACTATTTAATAAATCTACTAGCATACAAGCTACTCTTTCTACTGTTTCATTTTGTGCATCATTTTCTACAATCGGTCTATTTACATTACTTGCTATTTCAAAACTAGCTTTTGGTATTAAATTATCAAAGAGGTCAGATGATAGTTGACCTTTATAATTATTCAAATAAAAATCATAGTCTGCTAATAATATCATTCTAACCTCTCCTTTTTATTTTATTTTTTTAGATTCTTTTTTATCTTCGATATTTTCTTCTTTTTTTATTTCATTTTTTTGAACTTCATTTATTTCTTTTTTTGGTTTATAATCTTCAATTTTTCCAATTCTTCTTCCCATAGGATTACCTCCTATTCTGCTGCTTTACTATGTAGATATATTCCAGCAACTTTATTTTC
>CALVIF010000078.1 GCA_944329395.1 uncultured Bacilli bacterium
GTTGCACTGCGCTAGAAAAGATAAAAATTGGATAGAAAATATAATATAAATAATAAAATAATATACAGTTATCCGATAGTACAAAAAAGAAAATTTATTTAATGCAATAATTTTTTTGTATAATTGAAAATATCTTACATATATTTGTTATCTGTAGTACACTTAACCAACAAAAAATTAGTTATTAGAGTACATTACATATTTTTTTACTATCAATAAGTTTTATTGTATTTTCGTTTTAATTTTCATATTCCACAAAATCCTTTACATTTTTAATAGAAAGCCACAAATGTTTTAGCATATTTGTTAAATAATTTGAAAGTATAAGTATCTATATCAAAAAATATTCGAATGAAATATACTGTAAAACAAGAAAATAAAACGACTAAATACTTGACAAATAATTGCCTAAATTATATATATATTAAAATAGAAGGTGAGTAAGTATATGCACAACAAAACAGTATTTAGAATAATAAGTATAGTATTTCTATTATTGTCAACCTGCTGTTTCTATCTTGGTTTTAAAATAGAAAATTTTCAAAAAATGCAATATAATGATGCATGTTTATCCTATGAAAAATTATTTATAAATAAAAATCTAGAAGTTCCTAAAGATAGTATAACAGAAAAAGATCTTACAAAAGTAGAAGAGAAAATAGAAAAAATTGCTTATAAAAAAGAAAAAGCAGAATTAGAAAAAAACATAAAAGAACTTTATAAATATATTATTGTAAGAGATAAAATAAATAGTAGTTTTACAGATGATATTCTAAATTCAAATGTGACCGATACTACAATTACGGAAATAAATAATGATTTAAAAAAGTTAAACAGTAATTATCAAAAGCAATTATCACCAAAAGTAGCTGAAATTACTAGACAATTAGAATTAATTACTAATGCTAAACAATCAGTAGTCTTTTTATTTACAGATAATACTTTTAATGTAGTAAAACAAGATACAACAAGATCACTATATAATAACGCAGTAGAACAAATGCAAAATTTAAAACAAGAAGATATAGTAAAAGAGTATCAAGAATACTTATCAAAAGTAGCAGAAGAATTAACTAGAAGAGAAAAAGAGATAGCTAGAAAAAAAGAAGAAGAAAGAAAACGTAAAATTGCTGTTGCTTGGACAATTTTAAATGTTCCATATATTAGTCAAAATAAAAATAATGTTTTAAATGGCTGCGAAGTAGCTAGTTTATTAATGGGTTTACAGTATAAAGGTTATTTACAAAACATGGACCTAGTAACATTTGCGACTAATGTTCCAAAAAGTACAGATCCGTTTCAAGGGTTTACTTATGACATTTTTGGTCTACAACCCAATGATGTTCCACATTGGATTGCGCCAGCTCCTCTAGCAGCTTATGGAAGAGAATCTGCTGGAATACAAGGAGTAATAGATGCAACAGGAAGAGATTTATCATCTTTAAATGAAGAAATAAAAAAAGGAAATCCTGTAATTTTATGGTTAACTTCAAAACTAACAACACCAAAAGAAATGGTAGAAAATGCTCCTAAAAATTTACATGTATTATTATTAACCGGTTACAATAGTATTACAGGAGAACAAATTATTATTGATCCTTGGACTCATGATGATGGAAGAACTTCTTGGCAAGTATCAAAATCATTAGTAGAAAAAATATATAATTCAACAGGTAAAAGAGCAGTTATTATCACAGGATAATTGCTTTTTTTAATATAAAAATTATAATAAAAATAAATCTTTCAATAAAATCAGAATAAGCAACAGTTAATTTAAATAATCATAGTATTTATAAATAAAAGTTCTGCATATTTATAAAAGTTGATATATAGGAAATAGAAATAGTAAATGAAAAAGGAAAATTTAATTCTATATTTGGATTAAGTAGAAAAAAATATAATGAATTAAAAAGAAAAACAATAGGTGAAAAAGCATTTAGTAAATAAATGTTTTTCTTTATTGTAAAGATATAGTTAGGAGAAAATATAAATATAATAAATAGTTATTTATATTAAAATTATAATCTAATATTTATAAAGTATATTTTTATAATTTTTCAAATGTTTCTCTAAAAGTATTGACAAAGAATTAAAAAAATAGTAATTTATTTTGTAATATTTTGAAAGTGGTGTTTATATTGATAGATAAGTTTATAAAAGAAAAAAAATTAAAATTTTTTTGGCGATTATATAAATTTTTATATATTAATTATTTTTTGCCCTTTCAAGTAAAAGCATAACATAGTTTTGTTATGCTTTTTTGTTTAAGTTTTTAGTGGGATTTTTGGAGGTGTTTTTATGGAAAAAATTATTTTACAAGATTTAATTGACAAACTTAATGAATATAATCCGGAAGAAGTTGAGACAATAAAAATTGCTTATGAGTATGCTAAAGAATTACACAATGGTCAATATAGACAAAGTGGTGAACCATATATTAACCATCCTTTAAATGTAGCATATATCTTAGCTGATATGCATGCAGATAAAGATACAATATGTGCTGGACTTTTACATGATGTATTAGAAGATACTGAATTTACAAAAGAAGATATTGCTCGTGATTTTAATCAAAATATTGCTAATTTAGTAAATGGAGTAACCAAACTATCAAAAATGAATTTTTCTTCTAAACAAGATCAAAATTTAGCAAATACTAGAAAGATTATTACAAGTATTACAGAAGATGTTAGAATAATAATTATTAAATTAGCAGATAGGCTTCATAATATGCGAACTTTGCAGTTTAAAAGTGAATTTAAACAAAAAGAAAATGCATTAGAAACTATGGAAATTTTTGTTCCTTTAGCATATTATATTGGAGCTTATAGAATTAAATCAGAATTAGAAGATTTATCTTTAAGATATTTAAAACCAGATATGTATAAAAAAATAGAAGAAAGAAAACTAAAAATAGAACAAGATAGTAACAGTTGTTTGCAAGAGATGTTATTAAAAATTCAAGCAATGTTAAGTGATAAAAATATTCCTAATGAAATTAAGGTAAGAACAAAAAATATTTATGGTATATATAAAAGATTAAGTGAAGGACAGAAATTATCAGATATACATGATCTACTGGCACTAAAGATTATGGTTGATGAAGTAGCTAATTGTTATTATGCATTAGGTATGATTCATCAACAATATCATCCGATAAATAATAAATTTAAAGATTACATCTGTAATCCTAAAACTAATATGTATCAATCACTACATACAACTGTTTTTGGTCCTGATGATAGATTAGTTCAAACACAAATAAGAACCTTTGCGATGGATAGAGTAGCTTCATTTGGCTTAACAGCCTACTGGGATGAAGAAAAAGGAAATGCAAGAAATGCTATGCAAGAAGATTTAAAAAGTAAATTTCAATTTTTCCAATCTTTAACAGAGATTAATTCAATGTTTGGTGATAATCAACAATTTGTAAATCAAGTTAAATGTGAACTTTTTTCTGATAATGTTTATGTATATACAACAAGTGGAGAAACAATTCAATTACCTAAAGGTGCAACTCCTATAGATTTTGCTTATAAAATACATACTGATATTGGAAATACAATGGTTGGTGTATTTGTAAATGATGAATATGTACCAATCGATTACATTTTGCAAAATAAAGATAGAGTAAGAATTATAACTGATGATTTATCTTATGGACCAAGAGAAGATTGGATAGAAAAAGCCCATACAAGTCTAGCCAAAAAGAAAATATTAGATTTTATAAAATAAAAAGTAAAAATATAAAACATAAATTTAGAAAATAATAATGAGGTAATGTTATGTATAGTATACTATTTAGTAGAATAGAAGTCGGGATGAATATAGTTAAAGATAGAATGTTAGAAATATTACCTAAAAGTCCTAAAGTGGCTATATTCCCTTGGGCATTTCCAGTTGAAATAGATGCCGATAAATTAGATAATGATTTTTTTAAAAAAGGTGAAAGAAGATATAATAGATATATAAATGAACTAAAAAAAATTGGTATAGAGGAAAGTAATATTACTGTATGTAATTGTTATAGTGATTCTAAGGAAAAACTTAAGAACATTATTAAAGAGGCAAATATATTATTATTACCTGGTGGTAATCCAGAAATGTTTTTTAAAAAAGTACTTCATGATACTGAAATATTTTATGATATAAAGTATTTTGATGGATTAATAATTGGAGAAAGTGCAGGAACTGAACTTCAATTAAAAAGATACTTTATTACCGCAAAAAATAATTTTTATAAATATTTTGCCTTCTATGATGGATTTGGTATATTAGATGATCCTTTTTATATAGATGTACATACAATAAACAATAAAAGATATTTAAATTCATTACAAAAAATATCTAATGATACTCAAAAAAAAGTATATGCAATATTTGATGATGGGGCATTAATATATAATAGAATAAATAAAAAATTAGAAATATTTGGCAATGTTAAAGAATTTAGTCCAGATAAATAAAAAAAGAAAAATATTTGTATAACATTTCATTAAAATGTAAAGAGTGATGGTATTTATAAGATTATTTACTCCTATAATTTTTACAAATAAATGGATTTGATAAAATGAAAAAAATGTTATAATTAAAACATAACATATGTGATATTTTATTAAAGTAGTAAATACATTAAAGAAAAAATTGTTTTGCTGATTATCAACTTAATTATTGGTTAATAAAAAAGCAAGAATTTATCTTAAAATAGATAAATGTATAACAATTATAATATAGAAAACGATAAGTTACTTTTACCCTAATATTGTATATGCACGTCTTTTTATGTTGTTAAGACTTATCTAATTATCACTTCTAATAGTTATGCTAAACTATTTTTTCTCTTTATAATATTCTTTAGTTTGTCAACTAATTACAATATTTTACAAAAAATTTAAAAATTTAATTTACATATTTAAAATATTAATTATTATAAAAATAATGCTAACAATCATTATAATAATTGCTAAAGTTTTATACCAATCAAGTTTAATCTTCATTTTTCCTCCTTTTAATACCTAAATAT
>CALVIF010000079.1 GCA_944329395.1 uncultured Bacilli bacterium
AACAATAAAAAACTAAAAAAAGCTTGCAAAAAATGAGAAATGCCATTATAATTAACTTCGTGTGACTGCTTAGATGTGCAAGGTTGCTGATACACCAGGTTAAGTTGTTAACCTAAAATCAGGTTATTTGCACGGAGCAAGTCTATACTAGATATAGGCGAAGGGAGGATTTTAAATGTCATCAGAAAAAATAAGTATAAGAATAAAAGCATACGATCACAGAATCCTTGATAATGCAGCTAAGAAAATTGTTGAAACAGTAAAAAGAGCTGGAGGAATAATTTCTGGTCCAGTACCACTTCCAACAAAAGTTGAAAAGTTCACAATTCTAAGAGCTGTACACAAATATAAGGACTCACGTGAACAATTTGAAATGCGTACGCATAAAAGACTTATTGAGATTAAAAATCCAAGCAAGGAAACTATTGAAGCATTAGCTCATTTAGATTTACCAAGCGGAGTAGATATTGAAATCAAAACTAAATAATGGAGGAAAAAATTATGAAAGGAATCTTAGGTAAAAAAATCGGAATGACTCAAGTTTTTACTAAAGAAGGTAAATTAATTCCGGTTACTGTTATTGAAGTAGAACCAAATGTAGTTACTCAAATCAAAACAGTTGAAAAAGATGGCTACGAAGCAATTCAACTTGCTACTGATACAATTAGAGAAAAGTTAAGTAATAAGCCACAAATGGGTCATACAAATAAAGCTAATACTACACCTAAGCGCTTCTTAAAAGAAATAAGAGGAGTAAATGTTAATGACTACACTTTAGGTCAAACTATTAATGTAGACGTTTTCGAAGCAGGGGAAATGGTAGACGTTACAGGAACTAGTAAAGGTAAAGGGTTCCAAGGTGTTATTAAACGTCATAATCAAACGAGAGGTCCTATGGGACACGGTTCACAATACCATAGAGGTGTTGGTTCATTAGGTACATTGTTACCAATGCACGTATTAAAAGGCAAGAAAATGCCAGGTCAAATGGGAAATGTTCAAAGAACAGTTCAAAATTTAGAAGTAGTATCAGTTGATACAGAAAATAATGTTATTTTAGTTAAAGGTAATGTTCCAGGTCCAAAGAAATCATTTGTTATGATTCGTACTGCAGTTAAGAAAGCTAATACTAAAAAAACTGCTGCTGATTTAGTAACTTATGAAACACCAGTAGTAGTTGAAGAAGTTGCAGAACAAACAACTACTGAAGAAACAACAGTTGAATAATCATCACAATATATATAATAATTATGAAACGAAGATATAGTGATGAAAGGAGGAATCGTAGATGAAAAAAGTAGAACTTTTAAATCTAAAAGGCGAAAAAGTAAAGGACATTAATTTAAACGAAGAAGTATTTGGAATTACCGTAAATAAAAATGTTTTAAATGATGCAGTTATTTTAACGATGGCATCATTAAGACAAGGAACACATAAAACTAAAAATCGTTCAGAAGTTTCTGGTGGAGGAAGAAAACCATGGAGACAGAAAGGAACTGGACGTGCTCGTCAAGGCTCAATTAGAGCTGTACAATGGGTAGGCGGTGGAAACTACGGAACGCCAGTACCTAGAGATTACAGTAAAAAGCAAAACAGAAAAGAAAGAAGATTAGCTTTAAAATCAGCATTATCTGACAAAGCTTTAGACAAAGCAATTATTGTAATTGAAAACATAGCTTTAGAAACACCAAAAACAAAAGAAATGATGAATTTATTAAATAATTTAAAAATTGCTGATAAAAAGGTTTTATTGGTTGTCAGCGAATTTGAAGATAATGTTATTCTAGCATCTAGAAATATTCAAAATCTTGTGTTAATTTCTGCTGAAGAAATTAATGTATTAGATTTAGTTAGCACAGATGTAATGTTAATTACAGAAGAAGCATTAAAAAAAGTTGAGGAGGTGCTTAAATAATGAAAGACACAAAATATTTAGAGATAATCAAAGCACCAGTAATTACTGAAAAATCACAAATTGCTAAAAGCGAAGGAAAATATACATTTAAAGTAGATCCAAAAGCTAATAAGTTAGAAATAAAAGAAGCAATTGAAAAAATATTTAAAGTTAAAGTTGTTTCAATTAGAACTTTAAACGTAAAACCAAAGAAAAGAAGAGTTGGTCGTTATACTGGATTAACAAATCGTTATAAAAAAGCAATTGTTACTCTTGCAGAAGGACAAACAATTGATCTTGGTTAAGGAGGAGATAAATTATGGCAATCAGAAATTATAAGCCTACTACACCAGGACGTCGAAAAATGAGTGCTTTAATAAATGAAGAAATTACAACTAGCACTCCAGAAAAATCTCTTGTAGTTACTGTTAAGAAAAACGGTGGACGCAATAATCAAGGTAAGATAACAGTTCGCCATCATGGTGGAGGAGAAAAAAGAAAATATCGTATCATTGATTTTAAAAGAAATAAATTAAACGTACCTGGATCAGTAGCAAGTATAGAATACGATCCAAATAGAACAGCAAACATTGCATTAATAAATTATGCAGATGGTGAAAAAAGATATATTATAGCTCCAAAAGGGCTAACAGTTGGAATGAAAATTGAATCTGGAGAAAATGCCGATATAAAAGTTGGAAATGCATTACCAATAATGAGCATACCAGTAGGTACAATGGTTCATAATGTAGAATTACGACCAGGAAAAGGCGGAGAATTGGCTCGTTCAGCAGGTAGCTCAGCTCAAATCCTTGGACGTGAAGGAAAATATGTAATGATTCGTTTATCAAGCGGTGAGCAAAGAAAAGTATTAGGAACATGTTTTGCAACAGTTGGAGAAGTTGGAAATGAAGATTCATCATTAGTAAAAGTTGGAAAAGCAGGACGCAGTCGTCATATGGGAATTAGACCAACAGTTCGTGGTTCAGTTATGAATCCAAATGACCATCCACATGGTGGTGGTGAAGGACGTGCTCCAGTAGGACGTAAAGCACCAATGACACCTTGGGGTAAACCAGCTCTTGGATTAAAAACACGTAAGAAAAAACAATCTGACAAGTTCATAGTACGCCGTCGTAATAGTAAATAGGAAAGGATGATTAAAAAATGGCAAGAAGTTTAAAAAAAGGCCCTTATGTATTTGAAAGACTACTTAAAAGGGTTCAAGAATTAAATAAATCTGGAAAAAAAGAAGTCATTAAAACTTGGTCACGCCGTTCCACTATTTTTCCTGATTTTATCGGACATACATTTGCAGTTCACAATGGTAAAGAATTTATACCAGTTTACGTTACTGAAGATATGGTTGGACATAAATTGGGTGAATTTGCATTAACACGTAAATTTGGTGGACATGGTTCAGACAAAAAGAAATAAAAATAATGACTAGGAGGGTAAATATATGGAAGCAAAAGCAATTGCTAAAGGACTAAGAGTATCGCCTATTAGAGCTCGCTTAGTAGCAGACCTAATTCGTGGTAAAAATGTTCAAGAAGCATTAACCATATTGAGTAATGTAAATAATAAGTCAGCTAGACTTACAAAAAAAGTATTAGATTCTGCTATTGCTAACGCTATTAATAATAACAGCGCAGATGCTACAAAACTTTATGTTAAAGAAGCAAGAGTAGATGCTGGTCCTGTTATGAAACGTCATTTATTCGATTCACGTTCTCATATTGGACACAAAGATCATAGAACTAGTCACATTAATATAGTAGTGGCTACAAGAAACTAATAAGGAGGTTACAAAATGGGACAAAAGGTAAATCCTAATGGACTTAGACTTGGCATTAATAAAGACTGGCAAGCTAAATGGTACGCAAACAGTAAAGATTTTTCTAAGGTATTGTTCAAAGATATAAAAATTCGTGAGTACTTAGAAAAGAATTTAAAAAATGCTGGCGTAGCAATGGTTGAAATTGAAAGAACAGCAAAAAGATGCGAAGTTGTAATTCAAACTTCAAAGCCTGGTGTTATTATTGGAAAAGGCGGCGAAGGTATTGAAAAACTAAAAAAGGAATTATCAAAAATTGCAGATGAAAATATTCAAATCTCAATTGTTGATATTAAAAAAGCAGATTTAAATGCTCAATTAGTTGCAGAATCTATTGCTGACCAAATTACTAATAGAGCATCATTCCGTATGGCTCAAAAACGTGCAATTAAAAACGCAATGAAAGCTGGAGCAAAAGGAATTAAAACATCAGTATCTGGACGTTTAGGTGGTGCTGATATGGCACGTAGTGAAGGATATACTGAGGGAACAATACCTCTACACACTTTAAGAGCAGACGTTGATTATGCAACAGCTGAAGCAGATACAACATTTGGAAAAATTGGTGTAAAGGTTTGGATATATAAAGGAGAAATCCTAAATAAAAAGGCTAAAGGAGGTAATTAATATGTTAATACCGTCAAGAACAAAATATCGTCGTGTTCATAGATTACCTTACGAAGGAAGATCTCGTGGAAATAGAGAATTACATTTTGGTGAATATGGTCTTCAAGCTAAAGAGGGAGCATGGATTACTGCTAATCAGATCGAAGCTGCTCGTATAGCTATGACTCGTTATATGAAACGTGGTGGTAAAGTTTGGATTAATATTTTTCCACACATGCCACTAACTAAGAAACCTATTGGTACAAGACAAGGTAAAGGTAAGGGTAATGTAGAAGGATGGGTTGCTGTTGTTAAGGAAGGCAAAATTATGTTTGAAATTGCTGGAGTTGATGAAGCAACAGCACGTGAAGCTCTAAGACTTGCCTCTCATAAATTACCAGTAGCAACAAAATTTGTAATTAAAGAAAATGGTGGTGAATCAAATGAAGGTTAAAGAAGTTAGAGAATTATCAACAGAAGAAATTAATAAGAAATTAGTTGAGGCTAAGGAAGAATTATTTAACTTACGCTTTCAACAAGCAACAGGGAACCTAGAAAAACCTTCTAGAATTAGAGAATTAAGACACACCGTTGCAAGATATAAAACCGTTCTAAAAGAACGTGAGATTAGCGAGTAGG
>CALVIF010000080.1 GCA_944329395.1 uncultured Bacilli bacterium
TATTTGACTATAAATGTGCATATGATATAGAATTAAAATATAAATAAAATGGTGCGGTTGAGATTTGAATAAAGAAAGTGAACATATATTGTTCACTTTTTTAATAATTTATTTTTGTCTAGATAATTACTTTACAATATATTATACTATAAATAATAGGAGTGAAGATTATGTTGGAATTAAAAAATATTTCTAAAATATATAATCAAAATAAAAAAATAGAAGTTAGCGCCCTAAAAAATATAAATATAAAATTTCCAACTACGGGTATAGTTTTTTTAATCGGTAAAAGTGGTAGTGGAAAAAGTACTCTTTTAAATATTATTGGTTGCCTAGATAAACAAACAACAGGAGAAATATTAGTAGATGGAAATAATATTTCAAAATTAAAAAGAAAAAAATTAGATGCGTATTTAAATTCATATGTTGGTTTTATATTTCAAGATTATAATTTAATTGATGAATATAATGTTTATCAAAATATTGATCTTGCCCTTTGTCTTCAACATAAAAATAAAAGAAAAGAAAAAATAGCTAAAATTTTAGAAATAGTAGGTATGACTGGGCTTGAAAATAGAAAAACTAATGAACTTTCTGGTGGCCAAAAGCAACGAGTAGCAATAGCACGCGCTCTATCAAAAGATTCAAAAATAATTCTTGCCGATGAACCAACAGGAAATCTCGATACACAAACAAGTCAACAAATAATGACTTTATTAAAAGAAATAAGTAAAGATAAATTAGTAATTGTTGTAACTCATGATATTCAATTAGCTAATATGTATGCAGATCGTATAATTGAAATACAAGATGGTACAATTATAAATGATACTGCACCATATTTAGGTGAAATTCCAACTAAAGAATTAAAAATACAAAAAAAACACTTGTCATTTTTTAAAACACTTCAACTATCTTTTAGAAACCTAAAGACAAAAAAGGCTCGTATGTTAATAACAACATTCCTAACAACCATTTCCATAACTTTATTAGGATTTACCTATATGTTAACAAGCTTTAATATTCCACATACACATGCTAAATCTATAGTAAGTAATAAAGAAAATAAAATAGAATTATATAAAAAAATTAATGGAAAAATTTATACAATAGATAGTATGATTGGTACATATACAAGTAAAGATTTAAATAATTTACAAACAAACTTTAATAAGTACAATATTAAATTATCCAAAGTAAGTACTATAATGGAAAATGATCAATTATTAAATATTAATCTAAATTTAGAAAAAAAATATGAAGATGATTATATTGAATATGCATACTATTCTCTTTATACCGAAAACACATTATTTAAAGAATTAACAGGTAAAGAAAACTACAAAATAATAGGTAGACTTCCAGAAAAAGCTAATGAAATATTAATTACTAAACTTTATGCAGACTATATTATTAAATTTAATCTTGTAAATTATGAATATAATTCTAAAAATGAAAAAGTTCCAATATATTTAACTTTTAATTCTTATGATGAAATCTTAACTAAAAACTATGAAATAAATTTTGGTACAAATAATTTAAAAATTGTTGGAATAATAGATGAAGATTTAACAAAGTTTGAATCTTTAAAAACTTTAAAATTAGAACAAGCTTATGCCGAAAAAAATAAATTATTTAAAGAATTTCAAAATAAATATCAAAATAATATTCCAATTTATGTTGATAAAGAATTCTTTAATTTAAAATTTGAACAAAATAAAGAAATTTATTCAAGTTTTTATAGTTATAATCTATTAAAAGATACAGAAAAAATATATTTAAAAAATACTTTATTTAAAAAATTAGATGGACAAAAAGAAATATATAATGGAAGTTTAAATCAAAAAATAACTACTCTTAATAATAATGAAATTATAATAAATGATATGTTTTTATCTAGTTTAGACCAATCATATAAACCATATGATTATATATCAGAAAAGAAAAAAGAGTATGACATGCAAATAAAAGAACGTGAAGAAAAAATAAAATATCAACAAGAACAACTTTTAAAAAATCCTAATCTAATATTTGAAGAAATTCCAGAAATACCAAGTCTAAATTTTAATCAATTATACAATGAATATACAATTGATTATATAAAAAGAAATAATATAATTGGTAAAGAGATAACTATTCAAATAAATGATCTGTATAACAGATTAGGAAGCGAAGATATTGCTAGTTATAATGTTAAAATAGTTGGATTTTCACTACCATCAGAAACAAACAATGATGCTATATATTGCTATTTATCAAATAATATAATTGATAAATATGTAAGGGAAAATAATAATATTGTCTATACATATTTTTATGAAAACAATGAAGAAACATTAGAAAAAATATTTACAGAGTTTAAAGATAAAAATTACGAAATAAAAACAGTCTATAGTGATAGTATGACTGATTTAAATAAAATAGTAAAAAAAATATCAAAAATATCTAAATATCTTTCAGTAATCTTTTTTTCATTTTCAACAATTCTATTAATGAACTTTGTAATTACAACAATTAACAAGAATAAAAAAACTATAGGTATATTAAGAGCTTTAGGAACACCAAAAAAATCTATTTATAAAATTTTTATTTTAGAAAGTTTCATTGTTAGTTTAGTATCATCACTATTATCTATATTTTTAATATTATCACTAAAAAATTATTGCAATATTTTAATTTCAAAAGACTTATTCTTTACAGCAGAAGTTTTAATCTTTAATATAAATATAATATATTTAATACTTCTTACAGTATTTATAACCGTATTTATTTCTTCATTTATCCCATTATATAAATTTTCAACGTTAAAGCCAATTGATGCAATCTATAATAGAAAATAATAGATATGTACAAATATTTATTGATAAAACTCTAATAAAAAATGATATAATTATATATTATAATAGCGAGGTGCAAATATGAATGAAATATTTGATGATTTTTCTGATGTATTAAATAATATTAGTATCGAAAGAGAAAAAACAAAATTTGAAATAACACACTTAAAACTAAAACATTACTACTGGAATGAAGAAGAACGTAATATTAATATGCCTATTTCAACAAGCATTGAACTAACTTGTAGATATGATTTTGAAAACAATAAACTTATTTGGAAAAAAACAATTTCATATACTTATCAAAATTTAAATAATTGTTATGAAAATCAAACAAATAGTTATACAGAAGAATTATATGATTCAGATAAAATCATAAATGAACTTGAAAAATACGATTTAAGAGAGTTAAAAAATAATTACTTTACCGATAAGGAACCAAATAATTTTACTTATTGGGAATTAACATATAATAATTATTTTAAAATTGTCGGAACCTATGATCAAGAAATAGAAGCATTTAAAGAAATTAGTAACATATTAAACTTTAAAAAAATAATAAAAGAAGTTCCTAAAAAAATAGAAGATGAATTAAAACAATTAGAAATCTGATGGAGGAAATGTATATGGAGTTAATAGAATTATATAATCAGATTCAAAACCCTCTCAATGATCCAAAAGTGATTGAAAAGCTAATACTTGCTTATGCTAATAGTTCAAGTATATATGGAGGTATTTACCAAGGTCTAACACAAACAGTTGCTAAAGAATATAATAAAGGTCAATATTATTTAGAAGATGCTAATAAATTTTATGCAATGATGTTTAATAAATGGAAAAATAGTATAGTTGCTTTAACTAGAGATGAATTTATAGAATTATATAAAAAAGGTAGTTATGGACAAGACTTAATTAAATTGAGAAATTATTTAAAAAGTGTTAAAGATGTTTCTACAATGCAAGAAGCAAATGCTATTTTCTTTGGCAATAATCAAGATAAAGAATTACAAGAAGCTATTGAAAAATATCGCTGGACATCGTTTGGTGAGGGTAGTGGTTGGGTTCATGTTTGCTCAAGATATGTAACAGCAAAAAAAGATTTGTATCCTAATGTTGAACATAGATTATATTTAGATACAGAATCAATAGATACATATAAGATGATAACAGCTTTTGTTAAAAAATGTGACGAGCATAATTTACCTTATTACTTTAAATTTGATCAATATGCTAATAGAGATGAAACAATTGTAATTTATTCATCAACCGAAACCCTAGCTGAGTATATAGAAATATTACAAGAAATAAAAAAAGAAAATCCTGAATTAATAGCTAGAATGAAAGAACCACCAATTTTAACAGGAAAAATAGACAATTGGATTGGTTACGGATCAGAACCAGCTAAAACAAAAGATGGAAAAAGACATTCTTTTAATGAAATTAGAGCAAATTTAATAGAAAAAGTAATCGATGATGCAACTAAAAAATGGATAATAGATAATAGAAATAAAAACGTAACGTATCAACAACAAACTATAAGTTTACAAGATTATATAGCGATAAAATCAACTGAAATTTTCATTGACGACTTAGAAAAAAGATTTAATTATTATGAACAATTAGAACAAAAAATAGCACAAAAAAATAAAACTAAATATAGTCAAGAAATAGTTATAAAAAGATTAGGATATACTTTACAAGATATAAAGTCACCACAATTTAGACAAAGTATATATAATATTTTAAAAAATAATATGCCAACTTCACTACCTAAATTATGTAGTAGTCAATCAGAACATATGAATTCAATAGTAATGAATGTTAGAAATGGTAAACAAATAGTTTTTGATGAACAAGTTATTAGGAAAGTTATAAAAGGTCTATTCATTAATATTGTTAAAAGTGATTATAATTTTATTTCATCAATTGTAACACAAATAAAAAATAACGCTAGACAATATGGAATTGATTCAGATAAATTTTGTTTTGATATTAAAGCAAAAGAAAAAATTAAAGCATTATCAG
>CALVIF010000081.1 GCA_944329395.1 uncultured Bacilli bacterium
ATATTTTCTATCCAATTTTTATCTTTTCTAGCGCAGTGCAACTCTCATAAACTTTTCTGTTTTTACCAACAATGTATCGTTGTTATATTTTTGTAAAAAAGATTATAAAATAATGGTTTTCTTTAATATTGAAATTTTTGTGTGATTTTTTTATTAAAAAAAAGGCGTGTTTTTTCATTTATTTATAACGGTTTCCACGACTTTTGTTATTTTCTCCCATTTTCTTGCATGACCTGTAACTGGGATCATACCAATTACTACCATTAGATTCATTAGACTTTGGAAAATCATTTGAAATATTATTCCAAAAGAGAGATATTTTGAAAATAAATCTTTAGCATTTAATGATATTTTAATACTACGCCATAGTATTATACAGAATAATCCAACTACTATAAATGCTCCTACTACTCCAAATTCTTCGGCAATAATAGAAAAGATGAAATCCGTTTGTGGTTCCGGTAAATAAAAGTGTTTTTGAATGGAATTTCCAAAACCTGTACCTAATAAGCCAGCTGGACCTATTGCATATAATGATTGAATTATTTGGAATCCTGTTCCTAAGGCATCACTCCAGGGATTAAGAAAAGATGTTATTCTATCCATTCTATATGGTGCAATTATAATTAAAACAATAATTCCTATTAAGCCTATTAGGCCACCAGCAATAAAAAATTTCATATTAACACCAGCAATAAAAAGTAATGATATTATAGCCATAACTAAAATTACACCTGTACCTAAATCTGGTTGTAACATAATTAGACCAAAGAATAATAATGTTATTCCTAAAATTGGAAAAACTCCTTTTATATAATTTTTTATAAATCTATCACTGTTTTCTAAATATTTGCTTGTAAATATTATTAAGCCTAATTTTGCCGCTTCACTTGGTTGAATTCCTAATGATCCTATACCAAACCATGATCTACTACCATTTCTAATATTACCAATACCAGGGATTAATACTAAGATTAAAAGAAAGAAACAAGATATAATAATCAAATTTGATTTGTTATAATAAAATTTATAATTTATATTAGATACAATATACATTAAAATAAGACCAATTAAAAAGAAAATAGTTTGATATTTTAAGTAATGAAAGCTATCATTAAATTTATATTCAGCCCAAATATTAGAAGATGAATAAATCATTAATAAACCAAATAAAGATAAAATTATGACTGCAAATAATAATATTTTGTCTATTTTTTTTGGCATGTTATCACCTTATTAAAGTATATTTTATTAAAAAAAAAAAAGAATTAAAAATTCTTTTTTTATAGCCATACACCAAATATTATTCCGGCCATTGATAATACTAATCCACAAACCCAGAATAATTTTACTATATCAGTTTCTTTCCAACCAAGTTTTTCAAAATGATGATGAATTGGAGTCATTAAGAATAGTCTTTTATGAAATACTTGTACCCAAAATATTTGAATTATTACACTTAGTGTTTCTATAACAAATATACTAGCAACGACAAGTAAAGTTATCTCTCTATGCGTTAAAATAGCAATGGCTCCCATAACTGCTCCTAAAGCTAGTGAACCTGTATCTCCCATAAATACTTTAGCTGGATAGGTATTATATATTAAAAATCCCATTAGGCTTCCTACTAGTATTAAACTGAATATACCAATATCTTCAAAACCTACCATTAAAGAGATTAAACTAAAGGCAATAAAGGCTATGGCTGAAAGTCCACCTGCAAGGCCATCTAGACCATCTGTTAAATTAACAGCGTTACTTGCACCTACTAGAACAAATAGAATGAAAAGGCCATATAACCATCCCATTTCAATATCAATATGAAGTGTTCCAATAACAAGGGATGTTTGTCCACCACTTCTCATATAGATATAGAAAAAGCCAATAGCAATCAAAACTTGCATAAACAATTTCTGATATGCGGTTAGTCCTTCATTATTTCCTTTTTTTATTGACAAATAATCATCTAAGAAACCAATACATGCATATCCTAAAAATACAAGTAAGACAATACCTAAGTTTGATGTATATGGTATTTTATCTGTTATTACTAAACCAATTGTGGCTAATAGAGTTGGAATAATAAAAATTAATGCCCCAAAAGTTGGAGTTCCTTCTTTTTTACGATGACTTTCTCCAACAAAAATACTTATTCTTTGACCAGCATGCATTCTTTTTAAAAAAGGAATAATAATTAATCCTAATACAGCTGACATTAAAAAACCAATCATTATAGCAAAAATTGCTTTTGTTAATAGTAACATTTTAGTCACTCCATTTCTTGTAACATTATATCATAATAAATTTATTATTATGATAAATTAGTTTTTTTTAGACAAAATTTTACAGTATATTTTATTCATATTTTAATGTATTTACTTTAACATTATTATTTTCAAGATTTTTTTCTTTTTTTTTTTTTAATATTTCTAATTCATCTTCTTTTTCTTTTAAAGAATTGAAAATATTATTTAAGTTATCAAACAATAAATCACATTCTTTTATTCTTCCAAAATATTGCTTATAATTTTGATAAAACTCATCAATTATTTTTTCTAGTTCATTTTTAGATTTTTTTAATAAATGTAGACCTTTATCAATATCATTTATACTATCTGTAATATCTTTGGTATAGTCTTTTACATCAATAACTTTATGTCTTTTTATTTTTTTCTTTGGTTTTAAGTGGTTGCGTAATATGTAAACTAAACTTGCAGTAGCTACAGCAATCCTTATACCACTTTTTGTACCCGGTATTAATAGTTGGGGAGTAATTATATCTCTTATAATATTAATTTGTTTATTTAAAAATTGCATTTTTATTTCTACTTTTTCTTGATATGATACTGCATTAGCTACTTTATTTTCTATATCTTTGGTTATGCTATCTTGATTAATTTGAAATTTTAATAATTCATTATTAAAATTGTCAAAACGATTATATTGTTCTTTAAATTGATCTAGTTTTTGTTCATCTAAATTCAATTGTTCTTTTTTTTCAGTAAGAGATTCTAATAATAATTCTTTTTTTTCTATTAGTTCACTTATTTTAAAAGATATTAATATATATAAAGGTGAATCTTTTATTTCATCGACAATGTTTTGATTTGAAAAATCATCTAAATAATTATCAATTAAATTAGAAATATAATTTTGATCAAATTCCTTTGTATCTGAAATATCAATTAGTTGTTTTAATTGTTCTAATTTTGTTATGATTATGTTTAATTTATTAAGAAGATTTTCTGCTACTTTTGATTCATATAATTCTTCTTTATTATCTTTTAAAACATTATATTCATAATTTATATTTTTTAAATCCAGTTTTATTTCTTTTAACTTATGTTCATAGTAATCTATTATTTGAAAGTTTTTTAAATTTTCAAAGCTTTTTTCAATATTAGTTTCTTTTAAGAAAATTGAATTTTGTTCTATAGTTTCAACTACTTTATTTGATTCTTTAGATGGTAATTTTTCAGGTGATGATTTTTGGTATTTGTCTTTTGTTGATTCGGTAGTTGTTATATCTTTAATAATTGTACCAGCTATTACTAAGGGAATAAGTATAGTTGCTTGTTTTATTTGATTTATTCTATATTTTTTTTCTAACTGTCCAATTTGTTTTAATTTTTGATATTTTTGTTTTGTAATTTTTAAGCTTCGACGACGATCGTTTGCTCCACCTTTTTCGCCTATTGTTTCGTTCATTATAGTCACCATATTTAGTTTATCATATTTTTTTTAATATTAATATCTTTTATTCTAAAAGCAATCTAACTGTACCTCTATCTTCTAATTTTTCACCTGCTTCTGGTGATTGTGATAAAACTTTTTTACCGGTACCAGTATATTCAATATTGAAGTTTACTAATAACTTTTTGGCTTCAGAAACGGAAAGACCTGTTACATCTGGAACATCATATAAAATTTTATCAGTCCATTCTAAATCTTTTTCTATACCACCTGATTGTTTTGGAATATCTAAAGCTTCTATTATATCTAATAAAATTCTTCTAGCTATAGGGGTGGTTGTATAACTTGATAGCAAAGCTGTATTTTTAGGATTGTCAATTGCAAGGTATAAAACTACTTCTGGATCATTTGATGGCACTACTGCCATAAAAGACATTATATAATTACCAACTAAATATCTACCATTTTCTACCTTTTGAGCTGTACCAGTCTTACCACCAATTCTATAGCCTTCAATATATGCTGATTTACCGCCACCTTTTGCTACTACGCTTTCTAAAGCATGACGCATTATGCTTGAGGTTTCACTGCTGATGACTTTACGGACGAGTGTTTTGTTTTTTTCGGCAATAATAGTATTAGTTTCTTGTTCTGAAATATTTTTAACAATATATGGTTGGTATAAGTACCCACCATTTACAACAGCAGAAACAGCTGTTACTTGTTGTTTAATACTCCTCTAAATGATACTTTTTACCTAAATTATTACTGGATGCTTTTAATATTGTTCCAGTTTTAAAAATAATATCTAATTTTATTTTTTTAGGATTATCTTCGTCTTTATTAACAACTATTTTTTCTACTAATGAATTAAATATATTATTTAGACACAATTCATCTTCTATAGAATGTTCTAAACTTTTTCTTATACTATTTATTTTTTTTTCGATTAAGTTTTCATCATACTTATTATTTTTTAAATTATCTAGTTTTAATAGATATTCATTTAATTCTAAATTTAAATTATCTATTTGTTTTTTATAATCAATATTTTCTAAGTATCCATCCATTACAAGTTCTAATAACTTATCTTTTTTATTTTTTATAACTTCACATTTAGATTCTAAAACTTTTATTTCATTATCACTATTTTTAGATAATAAATA
>CALVIF010000082.1 GCA_944329395.1 uncultured Bacilli bacterium
ACTTAAAAAACGGCAATA
Source organism: uncultured Bacilli bacterium (assembly GCA_944329395.1). GTDB lineage: Bacteria > Bacillota_I > Bacilli_A > RF39 > UBA660 > CAG-877. Next base: position 19 of record CALVIF010000082.1, read on the forward strand.
AATCTGATAAAGAAAAAGAGCCGTTAAAAAACGGACTTTAGTCTAAAAATTTACGTTTTTTGTTAATTTTAAGATTATTTTTAATAAAATATTAATAAAAGACTTATTTTTTATTAAATAAGTCTCTTTTTGTTTTGTTATATATAATTTTTAGATATTATTGTCATTATTAGAAAAATCTTTCTTAAGTTTATTTTGCTGCATAGTAATATTTTGTGCTGATTTTATTAATGTAGTTAATTCTTCTAAGTTTTTAGATACTTGAATAAAGTGTCTTTGAGTAATTAAAGGTATTTCTGATGGGACTTGAGTGGTACTAAAACCATTAAAGTCAGAAAAAGATGTTTCCAAAAATTTTGATTTTTTTATACATTGTAATATATTATTAAGATAATATTCTAGTATTTTATTTTGCTCGTTTGACTGGAAAGTTTCCTTTTTTGAAATTTTTTTGATATTATCAATTAATATAAGCGAATCATAATAAAAATATAATTTATTGATTGTAGCAATTTTATTGTGATTGATTATTTCCCATTCATTTGATTCTTTATTGTATTTTTTATATATATAATCTTTTATTGGCAAACTTTCGCCTGCTAGATAGTCATAAATTTTGTTTTTGAAAAAATTAATATTAATCTCATTGTGTCCATAATCTTTTGGCTCTACTCTGATAATGTTTAAATCTTTATCAAGGTATGTTTTATAATTATCTGTATTTTTCCAATATGGATCAAATACAAAAACGATTGTATTATTTTTTTTGAATGCTTCACTCATTTTGGATGTTAATTTATACTCTGGTTTATAGTAAGTGTTAGAATAATCGTCAATTAGAAAAATAACTTGTGGATCTAAATTGCTATTTTGGCAAATGTTTTCATAAATAATATCAAGACTTTTTTCCCCTTGTCTACTAAAAGATCCACAACTAATATTAGGATTTGTAATATTATATTTTTTTCGTACTAAGTTGATAATTTCTAAGGCTGCTTTTTCATAGTTTTCATCATTATTTATTGTTAATATAATAACAATTGATTTGCTTTCTTTTGAAATAAATGTGGTATAATCTGTATATTTTGAATTAATTAATGAATAACTTTCTAAATTGATTGTATCGTTATTTTGTATATAAATAAATATTGGTGTATTACTATTTAAATTTGATGGTATATATAATGTATATGAGATATTTTTGTTATAAAAATGATTAAAAATAGTACTATTTAAATTATTTTTATTATTATTCATGCAAATAAACTCCTTTAATATAATAATCTATAAGAAAATAAAAATATTATTGTTTACTCTTCGTTTATAAAAACATCATATGCTTGTTTTATTGGGGAGAAAGCATTTAAATCTACTTTTTTTAAATCATCTAATTTTTCTATATTTTTTTTGTATTCGTTGGCGGTATTTTGATATGTGAAATATGTATCCCAATAATTAATTAAACTACTATTTTCTTTATTAAAATCTTTATAATAATAGTTTTTCAGTTCTTTATTCATTTCATTTAGTTGATAATGATATTTTGTTTTTGTTTCTTCGTCTAGTGTTTTACTATTTCCCATATACCAAATTAAATTTAGACAACCAGATTTTATTGCATTAGCCATCATTTCTGAGGAATTAGCCCTATTTTGCAAAACTGGAATATATTTTGCAAACTGTTCTCTAAGTTCATTATAAATTGGATTTGTTAAATACTTACTTGAGTTATTTACAAAGTCATTAATAGTATGAGACAATTCTTTAGCATCAGAGGCATCTTGATATAATGTAGTAATAATATTTGAATTTTTCATAGCTATTAATTCATCTTTTATGACCTTCATATTTTGATTCACTCCCTACTATAAATTTATAGTTTATTATTAATTGTTGCTTAGCTTTAATAGTTGTTTTGAAATAAAAATATGTTATAATAGTTTTAGATATTATTTTAGACTTTTATTCTATTATTATTTATATAATTAGATTATAACATAAAAGAGGAATTTCATATTATTTTTTATTTATATTTTTATTGATTTATAAAATATTTATTATTATTAATATAAATAATATAATAATTTAAAGGTGATTTGATGAGAAGATATTATAAAGGTAACGTTGAGGTTTTGAAAGTAACGAATCTAACAATTGATAAAAATGTTAAAAATATTATTCAAAAGAGAGTTATTGTTAAAAAAGATGAATTGTTTTATAAAAATATGTTTGGTGTTATTATTAGATTTGATGATCGTTGCCCTATTCCAACATATGATGAAGTTATTGATTATATGGAAAGACATTTAATTGGTGAATCAGGTCCTGGTAATTATTGTTCTGGTTCTTATGTCGATGAAGAAAGTTTAGAAATGGTAGAATTAACTTCTGCAGAGAAAAATCAACTTATAAAAACTAGAGCAAAAAAACGTAAGTGAATAATCAATGATATTTTATAAAAATTAGTAATTGGAGTCATAATTATTATATTGACTCTTTTTTATATTTTATAATTAATATTTTGGATTAACTTTTTTATTATAATAAAAGTAGACAGGATGTCTACTTAATAAAATTATTAGTTTATTATTTTTCTTTTATAATTTGACTATTAAATTTTTCTATAAATTCGTCTGTAGTTGACCATTCAAAATCAAAACCAGATAATTGATATAGTGCATATGCACAAAGATATTCATATTCTCCTCTATTTGGACTTTTATATATAATCAAGTATAGTGGCTTCATGGCAGGAGTTCCTATATTTAATACTGTTTTAAATCTATCATAGTTAAGTACTCTTGCCCATCCCTCGGTAATTAAAATTTCAGGGTTTTCTTTTTCTTCATTTATAGCTTCAGAAACTAATTCTTGTAGTTCTTTTGAAACTTTGGTTAAGATTTTTTGATCAATATTTTTTAGTAATAATTCTTCGTTAATACCTTCACTTGTTATTTCTTCCCATGATATTTTTTGTTGATGATTATTATTGATTTCGGTATTACTAGGACAACTATACTTTTGCCATTTAAATACTGTTTTTTTATTTTTGTTTGTACAAATATAATTATCTACTATAATTCCTTTGTTGATTTGATATAAAGTTCCACCATTATAATTTTCTGTAGTTTTTATTAGTGGACTTCTATTAAGTATTTTAGCTTGTATTGTATCTAGTATAATAAAAAATATTAATGTACTTGTAATGGTTAAAATAATTTTTAAATATTTATTCATTTTACTCCTTTAATTACTATTAAACAATGTTTTTAAATTGAATCTTGAATCTGATTTAAACCAGTTTTATCAGTTTCTTTTATGGAGATAATAGTACTGTTATTAAATATGGATAAAATATTATCTTCTATTTTTTTATTTGGTTTTATAGTAAATTCATAATTTTTTTCTTCTTGAATTTGTGGGCATAGATTTCTTTTAACTTTTATTGTTTGAACCTCTTCATCTTGAAATTGTCTTATAGTTAGGTATAAATAATCTTGATCATTACTTTCTGCAATATTAAGAATTTTATAAGTTCTAATAAATGTTTTTAATTGGCTTTGATCTTAATTTTTATCTTCATTTACAAATTTATTACTTTTAACAAATTTAATTAAGTTTGAATTAATAATTGTTTGTTTAAATTTCTCTTGTTCTTTTGGACTATCATCTAATAATCCTACAACAACAATATTATTTTCTTCATCAATATAATTAAAAACATAATTTTCGTAATCTTTAACTCCGTTATTTGAAAAATAAGAATTTATTTTTGTATTAATATCTTCCAAGTCTTTTTTTGTTACTTCTTTTTTTGTATTTACACAACCTGTAAGATTTAAGAAAATAATACTACAAAGTATAATGGCTAATAATATTTTTTTTATAATTAATCCTCCTGATTTGATTATACTATATTATTAAAAGAAGATAAAGTTTATGATGGTGAAAATTTTTAAACTAATTATTTAAAAATAAAAATAGAGTTATTTGGATTACTCTATTTTTATTTGGATTAATTCTTTTTTTGCTTTACATATGTCTTTGACTGTTTACTTTCTTGAAATGTTCGCAAATCGTATATTAGCTGCCACGCTGGCATATTACTATATCGGCTGGCTATGAAAGCTATACATTCTTCTTTAGATAACTGCTCAAGCATTTCTTGTGCTTGTTTTTGTTTTGCTTCTTTTTCACGTTCAATTGATTCCCTATATTCATTTATATATCCACTTGCTAAATTTGCAAATGATATGCCTAAAACGTGAAATTCTGGTAGGAATTTTAATGCATACTGGAGAGTTTCATATTCATTAGCGATATTTTTAGTTATTGAACGAAGCGTCTCTGGTGAATAATCGTTATCTTGCATCGCATAAAATAAATTTTCTCCTACAGATTTGTGGAAGAAAAAAACATTCATATAAGCTTCATACGGTTTTTCTGGATAATCAAAATCAAGATATTCTATACTATACTTAAAACATTTATGATACGCTTCTAAAATTCCTTTTTCATCTAAAAAATTTACGATTTTTTTTGCTACGTAGTTTTTTTCTTCAAAATCAGCTATTGTTATTTCCTCACATTTTTCTTTTTCATTTTCATCAAAAATTAACATATTATTTTTTTCCTCACTTTTTTATTGTTTTAATAATATACCTATAAAATTTGCTATATTATACCATATTGTTAAAAATATGTCAAAATATATAAGGAAATAAAATTTTATATCGTAGATTTTTATTTGGAATTCCGTTTTATGATAAAAAACTGAAATAAGTCTGATAGTAGTATAATATACATGTTTCTTTGCCAAAAAGGAGGGATGAAAAAT
>CALVIF010000083.1 GCA_944329395.1 uncultured Bacilli bacterium
TTAATCAACCAAGGATTTCCCAAAACACCACGTCCTATCATTACAGCATCACAATTAGTTTCATCAAGCATTTTTTTCGCATCTTCAGGACTTTTAATATCACCATTACCTATTACAGGAATGGATACATTTTCCTTTACAGCTTTTATGATTGACCAATCAGCTTTACCACTATAACCTTGACTTCTAGTTCTAGGATGAACACAAATAGCAGAAGCTCCAGCTTTTTCTATAATTTTAGCAACCTCTACTGCATTGATACTATTCATATCCCAACCACTCCTGATTTTAACAGTTACAGGAACAGGAACAGCTTCAACAACAGCTTTAACAATTTCATATATTTTAGAAGGATTCTTTAAAAGCGCTGAACCAGCTTGAGCTTTAACAGCTACTTTAGGAACAGGACACCCCATATTAATATCAATAATATCAGGCTGCATAGTTTCATAAATATATTTTGCAGCTATAACAAATGAATCTTTATCACTTCCAAATATTTGTTGAACAATAGGTCTTTCAAATTCAGTCATATATAACATATCAATTGTTTTTTTATTATTATAAGAAATAGCCTTATCGCTTACCATTTCTGCATAAATAAGACCACAACCCATTTCCTTACATATTCTCCTAAATGCTGAATTGCATATTCCTGCCATAGGAGCTAAAACAACTTGATTTTCTATTTTTATATTTCTAATAAACCACTCCATAAAATCAAACCTCAAAATCATTATACTTCATAAAAAATATTCCATGTAGTTATTATAATAATTATTTAAATATTTGCAAGAAAAAAGAGTTAATTATACGTCTAACTCTTTTAATAATTCAGCCTTTGTTAATTTATTAGCATTCTTTATTCCTTTTTCTTTTGCAATTTCTCTTAATTTTGTTACTGATAATGATTCCAAATTACTTTCATCTTCCTCAGGCATTTTTCCATTTTCAACTAAATAATCAATTTGTTCTTTAGTTAATGTTTCATACTCTAATAAAGTATCAGCAATAAGTTTTAATAAATCAATATTTTTCTTAATAATATCAGTAGCTTGAGCATGACAATCATTAATTATTTTTCGCATTTCCATGTCAATTTCGTTTGCAACCTCATTAGAAAAATGTTGACTCTTATTATAATCTCTACCCAAAAATACACTACCATCTTTTTGCTCAAATTGAAGTGGTCCCAAATCACTCATTCCATACTCAGTAACCATTGATCTTGCAATTTTAGTAGCTTTTTCAAAATCATTATGAGCACCAGTTGTAATTTCACCAAATACAACCTCTTCAGCTGTACGACCGCCCAACAAGCCTGTTATTTGTTCTAATAAATCTGTTTTAGTAGAACACAATTTTTCCTCTGTTGGAATCATCATATTATATCCACCAGCAGTACCACGAGGTATAATAGTCACCTTTTGTACATCACTTGCATTTTTAAGTTTAATCCCAACAACAGCATGTCCAGCTTCATGATAAGCAACAAGTTTTCTATCACTTTCACTATATTTACGACTTGTCTTTGCAGGTCCCATAAGAACTCTATCAGTAGCCTCATCAATTTCACTCATAGTAATTTTATCTTTATTTCTTCTAACTGCAAGTAAAGCTGCCTCATTTAATAAATTTTCCAAATCAGCTCCACTAAAACCAGGAGTCCTCTTTGATAAGTTTTCCAAAGTAATATTATCAGCTAATGTTTTATTTTTAGCATGAACAGCCAAAATTTCTTCTCTTTCTCTTACATCCGGCAAATTAACTGTAACCTGTCTATCAAATCTTCCAGGTCTAAGAAGTGCTGGATCCAATACATCGGGACGATTTGTAGCAGCTATAATAATAATTCCCTCATTTGCACCAAAACCATCCATTTCAGTAAGCAACTGATTAAGTGTTTGTTCACGTTCATCATGTCCACCACCTAGACCAGTTCCACGTTGACGACCAACTGCATCAATTTCATCTATAAAAATTAAACACGGTGCATTTCTTTTAGCTTGTTGAAACATGTCTCTTACACGACTAGCACCTACACCAACAAACAACTCTACAAAATCAGATCCACTAATAAAATAAAACGGAACATCTGCCTCTCCTGCTACAGCTTTAGCAAGTAAAGTTTTACCAGTTCCTGGAGGACCAAATAATAACACCCCTTTAGGAATTCTAGCACCTAAATTTTGAAATTTCTTTGGATTTTTCAAAAAGTCAATCAATTCTCTAACTTCTTCTTTCTCCTCTTTTAAACCAGCAACATCTTTAAATGTGACTTTGTTTTTATCGCTACTTAATCTAGCGCGACTCTTTCCAAAATCTAAAGAACTCTTACTTCCTGCTAACTGCTTATTTAAAAACCAAAATGCTGCACTTACTAATAAAACAATTGGCAAAACATTAACAACAATCAACAATAAGGTTGACGACTCAGGATCAGCAATAGCAACAAATTCAAAATCTTGATTACTACTAGCTTCATCTATTTTTTTTACAACTTCGTCACTTAATGGTAATGTAGCAACAAAGAATTCATTTTCTTTACTGTCTTTTAATTTACCATTTACTTCATAAATATATGCACTACCATGTGCCGTTAACTTAAGTTTATCAATGTTTCCATCATTTAACTCTTTAATAAATTGATCATAAGTCAATTCTTCAACCTTTTTACCACCTATACCTGCAAAATACAAAATACCAAGCATTGCAAGTACAAGAAATAAATAAGGTAATAATCCTCTTTTAACTATTTTTTTATCTATCCCTTTATTCACAAATTTTCCTCCTTAATCATATTTCAATATTATATCATAATTATCAGAATTTTTTCTATCAAATTTAGACTTTTTGATTCCAGGTATCCAAACAATTTTATCCATAGAGTCAACAACTATTGGCCATGAATCCCTTTCAGAAGATTTTATTTTTTTATCAATAAAAATATCCTTTACTTTTTTTGAGCCATTTAAACCTTTAACCATTATTTTATCACCAATTTTCCTAGTTCTAACAATTAATGGTAAAACTATATCATCACTACTAAGTCTACAAATATTATTACTATTCTCTGTAGTACTAAAAATACGTTCAATTTTATGATTATTAGGTAAAGATACAAAATCATCAAATTCTATTTCATAACTAGTTATAACTCCAACATCACGTTTTAATTCTAGCACATTGTAACTTTTACTAGCAACTACTTGATTTGGCAAATTAATAAAACTGTTCGATTTTCTACTATAAATTAAATTCATAATTAAGTCAATATGTTTATCACACACCAAAATCAAATCATCCTGATAAAATTCACTAAGCAAATAATATAAAACTTCTCTTTGAATATATTCATCTTCTTCTTTAAATTTATCTATTAAAATACGATTATTTGATAAAACTCTTTTCAAAGCTTTATTTTTTTCATTAAGAATAAACCTAGATGCAGACTCTAACGTATCACTGAATTTTAAAAATTTATAATGAACATTACTATCTTCATTCTTTAAAAAGGGTAAAACATATTTACGATAACGATTTCTAGTATACTTATCACTACTATTAGAAGAATCAATATAATATTTAATATTATTAATATCATTATATTGTTCCAATTCTTTTTTTGTATAATTAATTAAAGGTCTTACAATTAAATAACTATCCATATCAACAATTTTTTTAAACCCAGAATAACCATTTAAATTTGAACCTCTAACAATTCTCATTAAAATTGTTTCAATTAAATCATCACCATGGTGTGCAGTCATTAAATAATTAGCAGAATATTTTTTTACAAGTGTTTCAAAAAAATTATATCTAATAGTTCTTGCTTCATTTTCAAAATTATCATCACCATATTCTTCAATAATCATAGTCTCATAAACAAGAGCGTTTTTTTCACAAAAATGTTTAACATATTCAGCTTCCTCAAAACTTTCGTAACGAACATTATGATTAACATGGGCAATAATTAATTGTAACCTATACTTGTCTCTAATTTTTAATAACATATCAACTAAAGCCATAGAATCGGGTCCAGCAGAACAACCAACAACAATTACATCTCCATCATGAAAAGAAAAACTATCTTCTATATTGATCATAATTCCTCCTATACATTTTCTAATTATATCACATAACATAAAAAAAGAATTTATTCTTCGGGTATTTTAATTATAAATTCTCCTTCTTTAGAATAAAGATACTTTTCTCGTGCATATCTTGCTATATACTCTGGATCTTTCAATCTCTCAGCATCAAGTCTCAACTCATCTTCTTCATCTTTAAGTTCAGCAAGCTGTATTTTTAATTTTTCATTTTCCTGATATTTATCATATATTTCAATCCAATATTTACCAATAGTAAAAGTAGTAGCAAAAATAATACCAATTGAAGCAAAACCAAAAATTAACATTCTACGATGTAACTTTCTTTTTTTCAAACTATTACTTTTTTTTGCCACTTTTTTCACCTACCATATCAATATATATTATAAATCTTTTCTAATAGAAAATTCAATTAAATAAAAAAAAAAAAAATTAATTTTACGTAAATTTTTACATTTTTAATTTAAAATATAAAATAATAAAAAAACAAAAAAAAAGCATTAAATAAAAATAAAAATGTAAAATTCCCCAATTAATTTTTAATAATATATAAAAATACAGAATAAATATAAAAATAACAAATAAAAACGTATTAACATAACAAAAGATTCTTTTCTTACAAAACA
>CALVIF010000084.1 GCA_944329395.1 uncultured Bacilli bacterium
TTTTTTCATAAACTCGTGCAGGATTTCCTATCACTGTAGTGTTGGGTGCTACGCTTTTTGTTACAGTGGCTCCCATTCCAACAACACAATGCTCTCCGAGTTCAATACGGTTTCTGACAACTGCATTAATTCCTGTATAAGTATTCTTAATAATTGGTAGTAATGAATATAAAATTACCACAATAATTGCTGGAACTGTTCCAATTCCTACAAATGGAATTAAAAAACCTAATAATGCCATTGATGGAATAGCTTGAATAACACTTGTAAAACCAATGATTATGTTTCCTATTTTTTTACTTTTACTAATAAATATTCCTATTGGTATACCTAGGATAATGGCAATACTTAAAGATAGAAATGTTAATTCTATATGTTCAACTAAAAGTGATAAAATTTGTGATTTATTGTTGATAAAGTAATTTATTAATTCTTGCATCTTATTCACCACCTATAAACTGTTCACTTAGAAATGTTAGGAGCATACTTTTAGTAATATATCCTACTAGTGTATTAGTATCATCTACTACAGGAATTAAAGACATTTTATGCTTTTTTATTTTCTCTAGGACATCTACAAGTGAATCTTTTATCTTAACTGTTACTATGTCTGTTTCAACAAAATCGCGAGCTATTTTATTACTATAATCGATTCCTCTTAACATTTCAGCATATAATATTCCTATGAACTTTTTGTCATCGTTTGTGATAATTAAACTATCTACTTTTGACATTTTCATTTTATTTATACAGTAGAAGCAGGAAACTGTTGGTTTGGTTGTAATTGGGTTTTTTAACATAATATCTTCTACTTTTATGTATTGTGGTGAAGTCCATATTCGATCGATACCAACAAATTGTCTAACAAATTCATTTTTGGGAGACTTTAATATTTCTTCGGGACTTCCATATTGGGCAACTTGACCATGGTCCATTATAACTATTTTATCAGCAATTTTTATTGCCTCATCCATATCATGAGTAACAAAAATAATTGTTTTATGATATTTAGCCTGGATGCGTAGTAATTCATCTTGAAGAGAGCTTCTAGTAATTGGATCTAGAGCACTGAATGGTTCATCCATTAAAATTATTTCGGGATTAGTAAAAAATGCCCTAGCAATTCCAATTCTTTGTTGTTGACCTCCTGATAATTCTGAAGGATAATTTTCTAATAGTGCGTTATCTAATCCTACCATTTCCATTACTTCATAAATTCTTTCATTTATAAATTTTTGAGGTAATTTTTCAATTTTAGAAATTAATTCTATGTTATTTTTTATTGTCATATGAGGAAAAAGTCCTGTTTGTTGAATAACATAGCCAATGCTTCTACGTAATTTGATTATGTCTTTGTTCTTAATATTTTCATTATTAATATATATTTCACCTGAAGTTGGTTTAATTAATCTATTAATCATTTTTAAAATTGTTGTCTTTCCACAACCACTTTCACCTATTAGACAAGTGATATTATTTTCTTCAAATTTTATTGAAATATCTTTTAGGATTACTTTATCTTTATATTTTTTGGAAACTTTTTTTAGTTCAATCATGACAAACACCTCTAATATCTTATTTAGATTGTAGCATATATTATTTATTTATGTAAATATTATATAAAAATAAAAAAGTAACAGTTGTGTTACTTTTTTAGTTAATAAACATTAGCTAACGTGGTTCATTGTTTTTACTAATTCTATATCTCTTTTTTCTTTTTTGGTCATTACTTGATCTAAATTTTCCATAGCTAAGTCAAACGTTTTTAAATATGAAGTATTTCTATGTGTTAATAATTTATTATATTTTCCATTATGATCTTGTTCCATTCTAGGACTATCAATTAATGAGTAATCATCACTAATAATCCATGTTATATAAGACTCTTGCATAAAGCTAGCTATTCCTAGTACATAATGAGTTAAAAAAGACATTGATTCATCTCTTGTATCTTCGGGTATTATCTCACCAAGAAATTCTGCTAGTTCATGTAAAGTTACTGGTGTTGTTTTAGTTAGATGAACATCTTGATGACCACTTAGCTCACATATCTTATCAAGCATATATTTTTTCATACCTAGTTCAACTAATTCTTTTTTATTTGTTTTTTTGGAAGAACAGTAACCATTATTTACTAAATAACTGTCTACTTTATATTGTATATCACTTGTGATTGGCATTTTTTTCAACTCCCTTAATTGTTTAGATATTTTAACATATTTTTCTTATTTTGTCTATCTTTAATTAAATTTAGGAATCATATTATATATTATTTATCGATGTTTATATTTTTGATATCCTCTTTTCATTTCAAAAATAGTTTCTGCTTCTTGATTTAATGCTGTTGATGATAATTCTCTTAAATATTTATAATAATTTTCCCAGTCATTAACATTTATTTTATCGCTATATCTATAATCGTCTAATAAAACTTTATTTAGACTATATATTAAGCTATACATAGTTCTTTCATATAATTCATCTGGAATATATCTTTTATCAACTAAGCTTAAATCTAAATCTATCATATACATAAGACCATTATATAAAAGATTATTTGTTCCTATATCTTCTGTTTTTACATAGTGTTTGGACAAAGTATAAACATCTTGACTAAGTAAACTAAAGCTAGTAAGTAAATCAGAGACTAAGATATTATCTTCTATGTCATCTAAAGATTTTGCTTTAATGATAGGCATACTATAACCAAAAATAGTTGTTGGTGAAAGATAAATATCTTTTGCTCTTACAATATATGGCATATTTTTTAATTCTGATAAATATCTTAGGACTTCTAATAATTCAGCATTTAGTGGATCTTTAATATCTTGGTAATCTGATTTAAATTTTTTAAAGTAAAAGTTAGGTATAAATTGATGTATATCACTACAACTTCCAGAATTAATTATTTTACCTAAATTTAGTTTGTCTATACTACTAATATATTTATCCATAATAGCCCCTTTAAATACTAATTTTTTTGTTTGGGGCATATTATAACATATTTTTTTATTTTTAGCAAAAAAAACAATCATCTTTTAGATGATTGATAAAATACTATTTTAACATTTTAAATTCTTCTTCGGTAAATTCACGACATTCTCCTAATTTTAAGTCAACTGGTAAAAAGAAGTTTCCTATAGCTATTCTTTCTAGTTCTATTACTTTAGCACCATAACAGCCAAACATTCTTTTTATTTGATGATATTTACCTTCAGTTAAAGTAACAAGACCAGTATTTAGATCAATTATTTTTAGAGTAGCTTCTTTACATACTCCATCATTTAATATTACACCATTTTTAAAATCTTGAATCATCTTTTCAGTTATAGGAAGGTCAATTGTTACTTTATATATTTTTTTTATGTGTTTTTGAGGAGATAAAATATTATGGGCAAAATCGCCGTCATCAGTTATAAGCATTAATCCTGTCGTATCTTTATCTAGTCTACCAGCTGGAAATAGATTACGATGAAGATAATCTTTTGGTACTAAATCTAGAATTGTTCGTTGAGTCTTATCTGTTGTTGCTGATACATAGCCCTTAGGTTTATTAAGCATTAAATAAACGTGTTCTTTTACTTGTAAGGGCTTATTATCTATTAATATTTTATCGTTATTTGAATCTATTTTTAGATCTGATTTTTTTATTATTTCGTTATTAACACTGATTCTTTTTTGACGGATAAGTTCTTTTACTTCTTTACGAGAATAATTTGTTTGTGAACTTATTATTTTATCAAGTCTATCCATAATATTTCTCCTTTTTATAAATTATTGGATTTTTATTTATTATAACAAAAAACTAGACAAAAAACTAATAAGAATTTTTGTCTAGTTTTATATATTATTATTTATAAACTGATTTTTTCTTTATTACTAATTATTTTATTTCAATTCTTCTTGATTCTGGAGTTTCTTTCTTTTCTTCTTTCTTTGGAACTTCTACTGTTAAAATTCCATTTTTAAATTCGGCACTAATATCTTCTTTATCTAGACTATCTCCTACATAGAAGCTTCTTGTGCATTCTCCATAATATCTTTCTTTACGAATATATTTTTCATCCTCACTATTATCATTTGTTCTTTCTATTTTAGAAGAAATTTCCAAATAACCATCATTTAAGGATAAATTAATATTTTCTTTTTCACATCCTGGTAGGTCAACTTCAATAATATATTTATCAGGTTTTTCAATTATATCAGTTTTCATTAAATTAGGTTGTTTTCTTGTAATAAAGTCATCATCTCTAAAAAAATCATCAAATAAATCAAAACTACTAGTTCTTCTTGGTACTAACATCATAATTATCATCTTCCTTTCATTTTGTGTTATCACGAATGGTAGCACAAATATAATTTTAATACCTTATGTAATAAGTTCTTCTTTCTTATTACACTTTAATGATATCACTATTATTAGCACTTGTCAATAGTAAGTGCTAATTTTTTAATGATGATGATGCATAGAATGTGGTTTATTAATTTCACAATGTTTATCATCACAATGTTCATCTTCTGTTTCTAGTTCAATTGTTGTGTGAAATATATTATTTTCTTTTAGGGTGTTTTTGATATCATTTTTTATTTGTTTATTTTTACCATCTGTTATAACATGCATCGTTGCATAATTATTATATCCATCAATACTCCAAATATGTATATGATGTATATTTTTTACACCAGGTATATTACTAAC
>CALVIF010000085.1 GCA_944329395.1 uncultured Bacilli bacterium
CTTCTATATTATAACACGATGATTTTATATTGTAAATTAATGGGGAAAAGAAAAAGAAATAACATATAATATTATTTCTTATTTGTTTATATTATTCAGCAAAACAATTGTTTATATATAATGTTTTATTATTTTTATCATTATTTACTTTATAATTAGTAACTGTTCCAATAACTGTTACTTCATCATTTTCTTTTATGTTTTCAGGAAATAAATTTTCTTCTGCCATTTTACAAACGATGTTTAAACTATATTTTTTATCATCATCTATATATCCAAATGTTAAGGTGTTATTATCTTTGTTATTACTAATAAAATTTCCATTTACTCTTAAAAATTTCTTGTAATACTTTTTATATGCGGTTGATGGATTATTTGTAAATTCGATTGCTAAGTCAAGAGCTGATACATCAGTTGGTTCAGTTGAATATTTTAAGTTCCAAGTGCCAATTGCCATATCACGACGACCTTGAATTTGGTTATATTTAATAACTTTGTAACCTAATCCATAATAAACTTTAGTACCACCATCTTTATAAGTTGCCATCTTAATTGCAAAATATGGTCCTTTATTGTATTTAGCAACTAATATTATATCAATTGTAATTATTGATATAATTATAATTATTATTGTAAAAATAATATTTATAATAAAATTAAGTTTATTTTTTTTACTTTTATTTATAAATTTGTGACTATTTTTATTGGTTTTTTTAGTTTTTCTTATTTTTTTATTTTCAGATACTTCTTCTTCACTTTGTTCATTATCTAAAAAACTATCATCTTTACTATCTTCTTCTATTTCATCTAATAATGTTTCTTTATATTCTTCAATTGTTAAATCTTTTTTATTTGCCATATTTTTAAAATTCCTTTCTTTCTATATATTTTAATTTAAAATATATATTATAAAACAATTTTATAATCTTTATTATTCTAGTTCTTTAAGTTTATTTTTAAATGTTTCTTCATCCCATATTTCGATTCCTAATTGTTTAGCTTTTTCATATTTACTTCCCGGATTTTCCCCTACTATTACAACTGATGTTTTACTAGATACAGAATTTATAGTTTTTCCACCTAATGATTCAATTTTTGATTGAGCTTCTTCACGAGTATATTCTTTTAGTGTTCCGGTTAAAACAAAGCTTTTTTTGGCAAAATTAATATTTTCAGTAATTTTTTTGGATAAAAATGATGTATTTAAACCTAGTTCAATTAATTCTTCAACTATTGCACGATTGTGTAAATCATTGAAATAATTAATAATGCTCTTAGCAATAGTGTCTCCAATATCTGGTATTTTTACTAATTCTTCTTCTGATGTAGACATTAGATTATCTAATGTTTGATATTTCGATGCAATGATTTTGGCAGTTTTTGAACCAACATGTGGAATACCTAGACCGAATATAAGTCGTTCTAGAGAATTTTGTTTACTTTTTTCAATTGCTTCTAGAAGATTGTTTACAGATTTGTCTCCAAATCCTTCAAGATGGATTAAATCATCTTTATGTTCTTTTAGTGAATATATATCGGCTATTGTTCCAATAAAACCAAAATTATAAAAATCTTCTATTATTCTTTCACCTAAGCCATCAATATTCATGGCATCTCGTGAGGCGAAATGAATTAAGCTTTCGATATGTCTAGCTGGACATTTATTATTTGGACAGTAATAATCAACTTGTCCTTCTTTTTTTATTAATTTTGAATGACACATTGGGCATTCTGTTATCATAACAAAAGCTTTTTCTTGACCAGTACGACGTTCTAATTTTGCTTCAACAACTTCTGGTATTACATCTCCCGCTTTTCTTATTGAAACAATATCACCAATTTTAAGATTTTTCTCTGTAACAAAAGCTTCATTATGAAGAGTAGCTCTTGAAATGGTTGAGCCTGCTACTATTACTGGTTCTAAGACTGCATTTGGGGTAATTTGTCCTGTTCTTCCTACTGTAAAAATTATATCTGTTAAACGAGTAAGTACTTCTTCAGCAGGAAATTTATAAGCTGTTGCCCATTTGGGATATTTGGCTGTATATCCTAATTTTTTTTGGTCTTCAATATTATCAACTTTTATAACAATTCCATCAATATCATATGGAAGTGATGATCGTAGTGATGCTTTCTCATCAATAAATTCTAATAGTTCAGTAATATTATTTACAATTTTATTATTTGGGTTGGTTTTAAAACCTAACTTTTTCATATATTCAAGAGCTTCACTATGTGTTTTTAATCCATAATCTTCGGGATTTGGCAAATGATATATAAAAGTATCTAATTTTCTCTTAGCGGCAATTTTAGAATCAAGTTGTCTAATTGATCCGGCAGCAGCATTACGGCAGTTTTGTAGTAGTGGTTGATTATTCTCTTTACGAATACGATTTAACTCTCCAAGAGTTTTTTTATTCATAAAAATTTCTCCACGTACTTCAATATCTACTTCTTCTTTTAATGTAAGAGGAATTGTCTTTATAGTTTTAGCATTATGGGTAATATCTTCGCCAACTGTTCCATCTCCTCTTGTTGCAGCGCGTACTAGTTTTCCTTTTTCGTATAATAGAGAAACAGATAGACCATCAATTTTTAATTCAGCAACATATTTTGGTGAAATTCCTTCTTTTTTTATTCTTTCATCAAAAGCTATTATTTCACTTTCATTAAAGACATTACTAAGCGACATCATTGGTATTTTGTGAGTTACTTTTTCAAATGATTCAAGAATTTTTCCACCAGCATGTTGTGTAGGAGAATTATCCTTGATCCATTCTGGATGTTTTGCTTCAATATCAAATAGTTCACGTAGATACTTATCATATTCTTGATCAGTTATTGTTGGATTATCAAGAGTATGGTAATTATAATCTGCTTCATTTATTATATCTATTAATTCTAACATTCTTTCGTACATTTTATATCACCATTATTATTATAACAATTTTATATATTAAAAAAAAGAAGAAATACTTCTTCTTAAATTACTTTGTGTTTTTATTTTAGACTGTTAATGATATTTTTAAGTTGGTTATTTACGATCTTTTAGCAGAATAATTATCAATAGTAGTATTTTCTTTTTTGGAATCATCTTCTAATATTGGCGATGATTCTAATTTTTTTGTTTTATTGTATTCTTCACTTATAAATTCTTTATTTTTTTTAGTTATATAATCTTTTGTTGTCTTACCATTACTATCAGTCCAAGGTTCATATCCAAAACTAATATTTCCTTGTAGTGAATTATAATAATTATTAATATTGTCAATATATTCCTGAAAAGAAATTGCACAGATTAATCTTAATCTTAAAGATTCTATACTAAAATAAACTTGATCTGGAGGTCTATTATCATCTCGCTCTTTTCGATAGAAAAAAACTGCTACTTCATTAATAAAAAGTTCTAAATCATATACTTTGTTTTTAAAATTAGCAATTGATAATTTATTACTATTATATTGTTGTTTATATTTTTCTAAAGCAATATTAGCTACATCTACTCTTATCTCTTTAAATAATTGTTCATCTTGATCACTTTTTTCTGTTGCAGTTGTAGATTTGTAATCCATATCCATTTTCTTTATTACTTCTATAGCTTTATCTCTTGAGGTGTATTTTTCCAGTTCATTAATTAAACCATTTATATTATTAGAAAAGTAAAACATTTCCATTTTTTTAGGACCAATTATTTCTCCAATTTTACCAGCTATTTCTTTAAGTTTAAAATAACTATTACTTATATCTTTGGCGAAATATTTAACATTAAGATACTCAGTATAGCCTTCATTGAGACCTACTCCAAAAGAAACTCTCGTAGCATAATCGTGTCTTGAAAATCCACATAGAGATAAATATCTTCCTTTTCTCGTAGATGCCATATGAAGTAATTCATGAGTCTTAATATCTTCAACTTTTTGTGAATCTTTTTCTAAGAGAGGAAATATAATAACTTTATTTTTGGCACGCAGATACAGTCCATCAAAACTTGCCCCTGTTTCTTTTTTTATCTCTTCTTGGAAAGATGAATCTCCATTTTCAAATTCTACGGTTTCTACTCTTTCATAAAACGCAGATAAATCGCAGTGAGCTAATTTTGTTTTAAGTATATCCATAAATCTCATGAGTGTTTCATCTTCACTTTGGTAGTCTAAGTAGTTATTTAAATTTACATTACTTATTGATGCTGGAAGTTTAATTAATCCTTCAATGGATTTTCGCTTTAATGACATATTGGTGGAAATTCTATCCATTATTTTTTTGATCATATAAGTATTATAATATTTCGATAATTTAATTAAAAATTCTCTTTTTATAGTATAACCATTTACCATTGTTATCACCTAATATTATTATAGCTAATTTTTGAATAAAAAAAAGGAAAATCTAAACTTTAAAATACAAATAGATACTAAAAATAAGAGATTGTAAAAGATGAAGTTTTAATTATAGCATTCAAGAAATAAAAACGAAAGAGTTTAAAATTATGAATATGTCAAGAAGTTAGTACTATAAACGATTAAAGATAAAAGATATTTTAAATAAATATGAAGAAAATTGTAGAATTAAAAATATTTATAAAAGAAAATTAAGTTATTAAGGTTATAGAATAGATGCTAGAATTAAAAGTTAGGTTTTATGAGCAGTATCGGATATTTAATTCACAAGGTATGTAAAATATTAAGTATTAAA
>CALVIF010000086.1 GCA_944329395.1 uncultured Bacilli bacterium
TGTGCTATATTATTAATGCTGATTAAATAGCTTTGCTGTTGCAAAGTTTTATTTAAGGGGTAAAATGATACACCTGGATATGTGTAAAGAAAGGAGATATATTTTATGCCTACAATTAACCAATTAGTTCATAAAAATCGTAAGGACAAGGTTAGAAAAAGTAAAGCGCCAGTTCTTGGAGTTGGTTTAAATACTATTCAAAAAGTAACTACTGATGTTAAATCACCTCAAAAACGTGGAGTTTGTACTCGTGTTGGTACGAAGACACCTAAAAAACCAAATTCAGCTTTGCGTAAATATGCTCGTGTTAGATTATCAAATGGTAAAGAAGTTGATACTTACATTCCTGGAATTGGTCATAATTTACAAGAACATAGTGTTGTATTAATTCGTGGTGGTCGTGTTAAAGACTTAATCGGTGTTCGTTATCATATTATTCGTGGTACATTAGATACTGCTGGTGTTAAAGATCGTAAACAAGGCCGTAGTAAATATGGTGCTAAGAAACCTAAAAAATAGAAATGTAAATTAAAATTAATTAATATGTAAATATTTAATTGAAGGGAGGAATTAAAATGCGTAAAAGACGTGCAATTAAAAGGGATATTTTACCAGATCCAATATATAAGTCAAAAATAGTTGCAAAGCTTATTAATACTATTATGCTTGATGGAAAAAAAGGAACTGCTCAAACTATAGTTTATGAAGCGTTTGATAAAGTAAAAACTAAAAGTGGAAAAGAACCATTAGAAGTTTTTAATGCAGCTATGGAAAATATTAAGCCTCAACTTGAAGTAAAGAGTCGTCGTGTTGGTGGTTCTAATTATCAAGTTCCTGTTGAAGTTACACCTGCTAGAAGTCAAGCGTTAGCATTAAGATGGTTAACTAAATATTCACGTGATCGTGGTGGAAAAGGTATGGCTGATAATTTGGCAAACGAAATTATTGATGCATCTAATGGTACAGGTGCAGCTGTAAAAAAACGTGAAGATACTCATAGAATGGCTGAAGCTAATAAAGCTTTTGCTCATTATAGATGGTAGGAAAGGAATTATTATATGGCAAGAGATACGTCTTTAGAAAAGACAAGAAATTTTGGTATTATGGCTCATATTGATGCAGGAAAAACTACTTGTAGTGAGCGTATTTTGTTTCATACTGGTGTTAATCATAAAATTGGCGAAACTCATGAAGGTGCAGCTACAATGGACTGGATGGAACAAGAAAAAGAGCGTGGTATCACTATAACATCTGCAGCAACAACTGCATATTGGAAAGGGTATCGTTTAAATATTATTGATACACCTGGACATGTTGACTTTACTATCGAAGTTTCGCGTTCATTACGTGTGTTAGATGGTGCTGTAGCATTGTTGGATGCTCAAGCTGGTGTAGAACCTCAAACTGAAACTGTATGGAGACAAGCTTCTGATTTTAAAGTTCCTAGAATAATTTTTGCAAATAAAATGGATAAAATGGGAGCAAATTTTGAATACAGTTTAAAAACTATTAAAGAACGTTTAGGGGTAAATGCAAAACCAATTGAATGGCCAATTGGTGCTGAAAATGAGTTTTCTGGAGTTATTGATTTGGTTACAATGAAAGCTTATAAATACGATGGTCAACAAAGTGAAAATCCAGAGGAAATTGATATTCCAGCTGATTTAAAAGATATTGCTGATGAAAAACGTTCTGAATTAATTGATGCTGTTGCTGAATTTGATGAAGAGATGATGATGACTTATTTGGATGGTGGAGAAGTAACTGTTGAAATGATTAAAAAGGCAATTAGAAATGGTTGTTTAGCAGCAAAATTTTTCCCAGTAATGTGTGGTACAGCTTTAGGAAATAAAGGTATTAAATTATTATTAGATGCTGTTATAGATTATTTACCATGCCCATTAGACATTGAGGCAGTAAAAGGTACAGATATGGATGGTAATGAGGATGCTAGACGTGTTAGTGATGATGAAGCATTTTCAGCATTAGCATTTAAAGTTATGACAGATCCGTTTGTTGGTCGTTTGACTTTCTTTAGAGTATATTCTGGACATTTATCAAGTGGTAGTTATGTATTAAATTCAACAAAAGATTCAAAAGAGAGAATTGGTCGTATTTTGCAAATGCATGCTAATAACCGTAAAGAAATTAGCGATGTATATACTGGTGATATTGCTGCTGCTGTTGGACTTAAAAACACTACTACTGGAGATACTTTATGTGATGAAAAGAAACCTATTATTTTGGAGAGTTTGGTTGTTCCTGAACCAGTTATTCAATTAGCTGTAGAACCTAAATCTAAAGCTGATCAAGATAAAATGGCATTAGCTCTTCAAAAGTTAGCTGAAGAAGATCCTACCTTTAAAGTTCATACTGATCATGAAACTGGTCAAACTGTTATTGCTGGTATGGGTGAGTTACATTTGGATGTTTTAGTAGATCGTATGAGACGCGAATTTAGTGTTGAAGCTAACGTTGGTGCTCCTCAAGTTGCATATCGTGAAACAATAAAAGCTACTGCTGATTGTGAAGGTAAATATATTAAGCAATCAGGTGGTCGTGGACAATATGGTCATGTATGGATTAAATTTGAACCAAATCCTGATAAAGGCTATGAGTTTGTTGACCAAATCGTTGGTGGTGTTGTTCCACGTGAATATATTCCTGTTGTAGATAAGGGATTACAAGAGGCATTACAGTCTGGAGTTTTAGCTGGATATCCTATGATTGATGTTAAAGCTACATTATTTGATGGGTCATATCATGATGTCGATTCTAATGAAATGGCATTTAAGATTGCTGCAAGTTTTGCTTTAAAAGAGGCAAAAAATAAATGTAAACCTGTTCTTCTTGAACCTATTATGAAAGTTGATGTTACTACTCCAGAAGAATATTTTGGAAATGTAATGGGAGATTTAACATCTCGTCGTGGTAGACCACTTGGTCAGGAAGCACAAGGTAATGCAATTAAACTTAGCGCAATGGTTCCACTTTCTGAAATGTTTGGATATGCGACTAACTTACGTTCAAATACGCAAGGTAGAGCAACATTTGTAATGTTCCCTGATCATTATGAAGAGGTTCCAAAAAATATTGCAGATGAAATAATTAAGAAAAGTGGAAATTAATTAAATAAGTATCAAAATAGTTGAAAAAATTTCAATTATTAGATAAAATATATGTTGTAAATTACAAAGGAGGAAATTAAATTATGGCAAAACAAAAATTTGATCGTTCAAAACCACATGTTAATATTGGTACAATTGGACACGTTGATCATGGCAAAACTACTACTACTGCTGCTATTACTAAGGTTTTAGCTGGAAAAAATGGAAATGAAGCTGTTGATTTCGCTAATATCGATAAGGCACCAGAAGAAAGAGAACGTGGTATTACTATTAATACTGCTCATGTTGAGTATAGTACTGATTCAAGACATTATGCTCATGTTGACTGTCCAGGACATGCAGATTATGTAAAAAATATGATTACTGGTGCAGCTCAAATGGATGGAGCAATTTTAGTAATTGCTGCTACTGATGGACCTATGGCTCAAACTCGTGAGCATATCTTATTAGCTCGTCAAGTAGGAGTTCCTAAAATGGTTGTATTCTTAAATAAATGTGATATGGTAGATGACGAAGAACTATTAGATTTAGTTGAAATGGAAGTTCGTGACTTATTGAATGAATATGGGTTCGAAGGTGATGATACTCCAATTATTCGTGGTTCTGCTCTTAAAGCTCTTGAAGGAGATCCAAAGTGGACTGTTAAAATTGACGAATTAATGGCTGCTGTTGATGAATGGATTCCAACTCCAGAAAGAGATAATGATAAACCATTCTTAATGAGTATTGAAGATGTTTTCACTATCACTGGACGTGGTACAGTTGTTACTGGTCGTGTTGAACGTGGACAATTGAAACTTAACGATGAAGTTGAAATCGTTGGTATTAAGGAGACTAAGAAGACTGTTGTTACAGGAATTGAAATGTTCCGTAAACAATTAGATTATGCAGAAGCTGGGGATAACGCAGGTGTTTTATTACGTGGTATTTCTCGTGAAGAAGTTGAACGTGGACAGGTTCTTGCTAAACCAGGAAGTGTTACACCTCATCATAAATTTAAAGCTGCAGTTTATGTATTAAGTAAAGAAGAAGGTGGTCGTCATACTCCATTCTTTACAAATTATCGTCCTCAATTCTATTTTAGAACTACAGACGTAACTGGTGTTATTACTTTACCAGAAGGTGTTGAAATGGTAATGCCAGGTGATAACGTAAATATTGAGGTTGACTTAATTCATCCAATTGCACTTGAACAAGGAACTAAATTCTCTATTCGTGAGGGTGGACGTACTGTTGGTGCTGGAAATGTTACAGAAATTATTGCATAATTATGTAATTAAATAAAAAAAATCGCAAATCAGAAGTGATTTGAAAAAAATCTACACAAAATAAAAAGTGTGTAGATTTTTTGTATGATAAAATTTAAATAAGGAGGA
>CALVIF010000087.1 GCA_944329395.1 uncultured Bacilli bacterium
CTTTTTCACTAATATTTTCAAATGCAGACTTAAAGAAAGCTTCTAAAAATCCTAAATGTTTTGCAAGTGGGCAATCAGTCTCTTTTGTATCTGCTTCTTCATCTGTTGCGATATATCTTATTTGAAGAGGATTTATTATCCCACCTTTTTTAGAATATAAGTCAATATACTCTCCGCCATTTGCATGAACTAAATTCTTATATTCATTTTCGGCATCAAAAATAAATATTTTAGTTCCTCTAGAAAATTCATTAACTATCATTTTTTTTATTGTAAAAGATTTACCACCACCAGTTGATGAAACAATTGCCATATTATGACTTGTTCTTGAATTATTTAAAACAAACGGATCAAAAAATATAGGTAAAGAAGTATGAATATCTACTCCAAACATATAACCTTTTGAATCATTAAAATTAGTTTTAGTAAAAGGAAAACCTGCTGATAAAGTCAACGTTGGAAGATATACAGAATAATCTTTCAAAGAATTAGTTCCTAAATCATAAGTTTGCCATGTTTCTAATTGTCGTAGTTTTGGAATATCTAATTTAATCTGGTATGGATTTACTAACTTTTTTAATTCTCTAATAGTTTCTTCTCTTTCTAACTTTTCTCCTGTAACAATTAAAATTAAAGATACTTCTTTTATTTTTTCATCACCATTTTTTATTTCTTGCATTAAAGCTTGAAAATTTTCTTCTTGCCTATCAAGTTCAGTCGCATCACTAAGTTTTTTCGTTGTATTCCTATCTGTTAATAAAAACTGATATTGTGAATTTACCCATCTGATTAATTCCTCTTGCGAAATCGTATCTTTAATAGTAATGCACGCTCTTACATTAGGAACATTAAATATATTTTCAAAAAATAATTCGTCAATAAAAGGTGGAATTGATTTTATTGTTACCATTTGAAACTCGTTATCATCAAACTTTAAACTACTAGTTCTTTCACTAACATTTAATGGTAATGACAATTCTGGTAAATCACTCCATATTAATTGATCTAATGAATTGCTAGCTAGATACAAATTGCTAATAAATTTATATATTAATAATTTATTTTGAATAATTTCAAGTTTTATTTGAGGAGACATATCACTACATATCTCTTGTACTTCGTTAATTATTTTTTCTAATTCTTCGGCACTTTTAGCAGTAATAACCCAGTAATAGATACTTGATACAGTAAAATCATTATCTTCTAAATATTCTATTAATTTTTTATTTTCTTCTAACAATGTTTTTTTCTTTTCATTTTCACTATAGTATTCTATTTTCCCATCAAGATTTACTTTATTTTTTTTTAAATTAATTTTTTCATCTAATTTATAGCATTTAAGATTTAAATCCTTAATTTGATATAATGCTTTCAAATTAAAAAAGAAGTTATTCTTCTCTTGCCTACTAGTTAATGACAAATCAATTGCACTAACTTCTATTAAAGAACATACTTCTCCACTTTTTAAATTTATTAATCCATCTTCTTCTACATTTTTTATATTAGAAAGTAAAGAAGAATTTTTTATTCTTTTTTTTAACATTCCTTTATTATAATATTTGTTTTCATTTTTTTTAGCTATTTTCTTTGCATAAGATAATGCTTTCTCTTCTTTAGTACTTTTCAATTATTTCACCTCACAAAAAAAACAGTTAATTATTTTAACTGTTTACCATTTCTTTTTCCATCAAAGGAATACTTTTACTTTTTTGTATAAGTTTAATAGCATTAATATAATCTGAATCGTTTGATTCATTAATTTCTTTTTCTAAAATATGCTTTAATTCTTCTTTTTCTCGCTTATTAAAACGAATTTTCTTTTGTATTGTTAACCAACTAACAATATGTTTTTTTAAATCTATGTCACCTTCATTTTCAACTACTGTTTTGTAAAATAAGAAGAATAATCTATTATTATTTGTTTCCTCTAACAGCTTTAATAGATTGTCATAATATTGCTTATTGCTATTTGAAAAATCTATATTCTTAATAATACTTTCTATTTTGAGTTCATCTATTATAAGTTTTAATTTCTCAATTTGCTCGTCAGACAATTCTCTATTAATAATATCGTTATAGTTAATATCATTTTCTTCAAAAGAAATTTTATTTTTTAAGAAGCTTATTAAATACTTTTGATTGTTAGCATTAAAATTATTAGTCAAATACTTATTAATTAATAAAGTTAAATCAATAACAGCATTTTTTTCAACTAATTTTATATCTTCTTCAATATTTTCTGAAAAAGATATATTATTTACGAAAAAGGCACTATATATATACATTTTTTCTTTTTCTTTTAGTTCTTCTAGATTGGCTTCAAAAATTGTTTTGATACTATTAAAAATTTCACTACTATCAATATTTTTACTATATTTGTTATTAATTTCTTCTAAAACTTCTATAGGAAGTTTTACATCTATATCATTTATCTTTTTTAATGAATCAACGTTCTGATCACAATTATTTATTATATTTTTTACATACTCTAGTTTTTGTGGTTCTGTTAACGAAGATTTAATAACTTTAAATATATTATAAGTTTCATCATTAATAATATTATTACTAATAAGGTTATTTTTTAATATATTATTAAATACTTCAATAACTCTTTTCATATACTTATGACTAACTTTTTCTAAAATAGCGGGTATTTTGTTTTCAATATAACTGTCTTTGTTATTGGTAAATTTTATACATTCTTGAAATAAGAAATTTATTTGATTGTCTGTAAAATAATTATTATAATTTAAAACAAAAGAATTATATTCATCACCAGAAAAATACGAATTTATAATATGATTAATTATTGGATCAATATAATTTATAATTGTTCCTATTCTACGAACAATTACCTTTTCTATATCAAATCCTTTATTAATTAAATTAATACATAATTCGTTATACTTTTCTTTGTTAGCTTCATTAATTTCATAATCATATTTGTCTAAAAATTTATAAATCTCATCATAATTTTCAATGTTTTCATAATTCAATATATTTTCAAGAACAATATTAGATAGTTTTCTATTAATTTTCATTTACTTCACCTTCATTGCTTAGAAATATCCTATTTAAATACTTTAAATTATTTTCATTTTGAGAAAGAATGCTGACAATATTCGTTAATTTATCATTTAATTCATAATAAGAAGCTACCTTTGTCAACCATTTTGAAATTATTTCTTTTTCTTCATCTTCTTCTGTCTCATTTATCTGGCCACACAATATTTCAAAAATTTGCTCACCAAATAAATCTGTAAAAATGACCTTATTTATTTTGTCTATATCAATCTTAGGTATTAAAATAGCAACATTAAAATTATCTTCTTCCAATTTTTTTATAATATTTTGCTTAATTTTTTCTATTATATTACTCGAAATAAGACTAAAATTATCTATTGATAAATTAATCATATCAGCAACAAAATCAACATCTTTTTTGTCAATGTCTAATTTTTCTAAATAAGTAGTAAGCATATTTTCAATACCACGCTTATTTTCTTCTGATGTATTGATAAAAATATTTAATATACTACTAAAATTATATTTGTTATAATTAATATTATTTTTTAACTTATCATCTAAAAAGGCCTTATCTAACTCTTTTGAAATCTTATTTGCTATTTCATTTTTTATGTCATTATTTATACTTCCGAAAGCCATACAAAAACTACTTATAACATTCAATTTTCTATGTTCCGTTGTTGTTTCAAAGATTGAAAAAATAATTTCCTTCTGATCTGATATTTCTTTTAATTTTTCAATAACAGTTGGTAAATTAAAGCTTTCAGCTGCATTAGTTAATTCTATACTTAATTTGCTACCATATTTAGATGAAATAGTATCTTGTTTCAAATATAAATACGGTAATATATTATTTAAAGGTACAAATTGTACATTACTTAAAAAATTTAATAGATTTATATTTTCATTACGAAAAGTAATACTTTCATTTTTTTCATCAATAATAAACAAATATTTAATAGATTCATTAATTATTTTCTTTTTTTCTATAAATGACATATTATTATCATTATGAATTTTCATCAAAATTTCTATATTTTTAGGTTCAATAAATAAAGAATCGTAAAACTCATTAAAATCAGCTTGAAGCACAGATATTACAGCTAAAATTTTCTTTCCTTCGTTATTTAAAACCGATTCTTCCGCATTTTGATTATTTTTTCTTTTTAACAAAATTCGAAAATTAGTTGAATATAAATTTAATATTTTTTTTATCTGTCGTGGTGTTTCTATACCTGGGTATATTATGATATCTTTAATAATATCTTCAAGCTCTTCTTTTTCAAAATGTTTTTTTAAGCCATCCATATGATTATTGACTAAATCTAATGTATATTCTTTTAAATCCAATGGTAATATTGGAGGCAAATAAAATTTAAAAGCAAATAACTTGTCTAGTATTAATTCACTTTTTAT
>CALVIF010000088.1 GCA_944329395.1 uncultured Bacilli bacterium
TGATGTAAAACCATCATTTTTTATAAAGGTTGGTGATTCATATTCACTTATAACTCGTACATTTTTTGATAGATTATCAATAAATTTAAAAAGTCCTTTTTGTTGTGACGTATTAAGTATCATTTCACGGCTATTTGCTAAAACTGGTACCTTATCACCAGTTAGACTATTACCTGGTATACTAGCTAATCCATTATTTGCTTTAACAATTCCACCATTTGAAAAATATTTATTAATAAATCCGCTTATTCCACCTTCTTCCTTTGGTTTAAATTCTGAAGTGGCTTTTTCAATTTCTTTTTCTCTTGCATCATTAAATTCTTTTGTATCAAATTTCTTTGATAATAAGTCATAAATTGATGCTAATATATCAGAACTTTTTATATTAGCTTGTAATGCTGTAACAGCAATATTATCGCTTGTCAATGCATTTTTGCCAAATTTGCTCGTTTCGTAGTCAAAAGATTTTGCTCTACTTTGGGATTCAATCTCATATGTTAATTCTTTATTTGACTTTGTAAAACCATGTCCTACAATTCCACCTCCAACACTTCCTAAAAAATATCCTAAAGTACTTCCAACACCTCCAGGTGTTAATGCACCTATAGCAGTACCAGCAATACCACCAATTGTTTTTCCTAATTGACGATTTTTATCATCTTCATTTTTCCATTTCTTTGCTACATATTCAGCCTTACTTATTTCTCCATTATAATATTGTTCTTCTAATGTAGCATTAGTTGCTTTGTTATTATAAACAGAACTTACACCATTTAAAATATCTGTTCCAATCATTAAAGCATTACCTACAATAGGTAATCCTTTGGATACTTTTCCTAAGCTTCCAGACTTTTTTAAGATACTAGATAAACCATATGCACTTAATCCAGCATAACTAGAAGCAGTAGAAGCTATTCCTAATTTTTCAGATAATTTATTATTTCTATTTATCTCTTCTTGACTTATTAATGATGATGCACCATAATTAGCCATTGAACCATTTTTCCTAGTATTTTGTTCAATCTTTTCAAGTAATTTAGTCTGATAAGTAGCCTCATCTTTACTTGAAGAAATCAATTCATTGGTCTTATCTATTTTATTATTTGTTTGATTATTTCTATTGGTTTCTTTTGATGTTATATTAGCTACTTCTTCACCACTTGATGCTCCCATTAATGCAGAAATTGCCCCAATAGCAGCGGCTGCTCCAGCAATTCCTAATCCTATTTTCCCTCCTTTTGTCTTAGGTAAATTTTTAATTTTTGATAAGATTCCTTTTTTTGAGCTTCCGCTACTTGTCGTTTTATCTGCTATCTTATTAAAAATTTTTCCTTTACTAAGCAAATATCCACCAACGCCTAATCCTATACCACCAAACGTACTTAAATAAGGATGTTCACCAATAAAGTTTCTAGCCCAATCAATTCCTTTGCTAGTCAATGGTCTAACTGGTTCATAAGTTTGAGCTTTACCTGTTGTATATGTATCTTGCAATGCATTTACTTTTTCTTGTTGAGTTTGGAATGTCTTTGAACTTCTCATTAACCCTTCTATCGCTTGTACACTAGTTAGGGTATCGCTTGCTTTATTTAGTAATGCATCTTCTGTGTCATTACCTTTTATTATTTGATTAGCAATTTCACTATTTACATCTCTAAGTGCTTTTGTTTGTTGGTCTCCTTTAGCATCATAATAAGTAACTTGATATTCTCCAGTTATAGGATTATAAGTTGCCCTATTCCCAACTGCTGTCTTTTGCTCTTCACTTAATCCTCTTTGGAAAGAAGATTCCATATCTTGATATTTTGCTTGTTGGGTTGCCATTTGGAATACATCCTCAAATGAGATGCCTAAAGCCTTTGCATATTCTTGCAAGAATCTACGGTCTAAGCTTCCCATTTGCATTTCTCCAGTTTCACGGTTAAACGTTGCTTTACCTTTAACTGTATCAACAATCCTTTCAGTCAATCCCTCAAAGTCATTCCATGATTCATACATCAATCTCATAGGGTCTGAAAAATTCATCGCAAATGCTCCACCTAATTTCTGTATGTTAGCTGCTGTTGATATTGCCCCTTCTACCGAGGTCATGTTATCAGCAGCAGTTGATATAGATTCAAGGTTAAATTTTAAACGCTCTGATAAAACTGTCATTTGTCTAACGCCATCAACTCCATTTTTAAAATTATATGAATGAGCTATCTTTAAATTATTAGCAAACGATTTACTTAATTTATCAAGATTTAATCCTTGTTTTCTTGCATCTGCCATTAATTTAAAGGTTTGTTCACCACTCTCAGATAATGAGTTGCCAAGTTTATCCATCTCGCTTACTAATGCATTAGCGGTTTCATCACCAATCATCTTACTCATTGAACCAAATATATTCATTTGTTGAGTTGTAAGCTTAATAGAGCGTCCAGTTGCAGCAGAAAATTTATTTTGAAATTCAAGAATTTCATCAAGTGGCATAGCTAAAGAATCCAATAAAGCAGCCGAATTCTTAAGCATAAATTTATGGTAAGCCATAGATTCTGAATATGACATACCCATTGCTTTACCAGTTTTAACTGCGGCATTCTCAAATTTCCAATTTGCTTTTGCTAAATCAGATACTACATTAAAAATTCCTTTCGTTACTTCTTTTACTTTTTCATATGCTTTAGCCATTGTCTCTGCCCTAGAAGTAACCTTTGCTTGGTGTTCGGCAGTTTCAGCTATATTGCCCTTTATTTGATTTGTAGTTTCAACTGTCTTCTTAGCTGATTGATTAAATTTATCAAATGCTTCTGCTACATTATTTCCACCAGTATTTAATTTATCATAAATGTCAGTTAATTCCTGAGAGGTATTTTTAAAAGAATCTAATTTGCTTTGAGCACTAGCTAGTTTTTTGTCTAAATCGTTAATAGCCTTTGCTTGAATATCAGATGTAAAATTAGTATCTAAAGGCTTGCTTAATATATCATTTTTCTTTTGGATTATATCCTTAACTTTCTTTTGAAGCTCAAAAAGTCTTTTAATATCAGCTTCACTAACGCCAACATAAGTTTTAGCTAAAGTATTAATAGCTTCGGCAGATTCTATACGAGCTTTCTTTAAATCTTCAATTGCTCCCTTCAATTTTTCATAATATTCATTTAATGAAGGAAAATTATCCAATGTTTCTTTTATCCTTGTTGAATTATTTCCAAATGTTCGAATTCCTTCATTAAAAAGTCTAATAATTTCTTCATTAGACGATGTTATATCATTGTATTTATCAAGTAAAGCTTTAAATGAATCAAGCTCCTTTGAAAAATCATATAATTTATCTGCCATAATATACTAATTTTTTTAAGTTGTCAATATTTTTTCGATTCTAAATAATAATAAACTCATTATTTAAATATCTTATCTTTTGGTTTTTAAAATATGATAAAATAAAAAACCTTGCTAATATCTTTTAATAAAATAAAAAGATATAAGCAAGGTTGATAATAATAAAATTTTATTAAAAAATCTATCTAAAATTTAGTCTCTTTTCCAAGATTAATAGATTTTTCTTGTTCTAACTTAGCATATGAATTAATATTCATATTATTTCTTCCACTCTTCATACGATTTTTCATATTTGCTTTATTAGTTTCTTCATTATGCAAACTAATATAAAATTTTCTTGTACGGGTTGGCATTTTATAAAG
>CALVIF010000089.1 GCA_944329395.1 uncultured Bacilli bacterium
AGAATGTTGAAATTAGCTTTGGTTTTTTCACAAAATGATAAGAATGCAAATGATTATAAAAATTATTTGATTGCTAAGGCTATAATGACTGTTTTATATACAAATGAGACATCACCAAATAAAAGAAATGAAATTTTTTCTATTTTAGCTAGTTGTACAACTCCGCAATTTAATTTAGAAGCTGTTGTTCAAGGCGTAGGTTATAAAAGAAAATTTAGAGAGTGTTTTTTAATAGATAGTCAAGGTCAGTTTTCTGAAAATGTTTTATTAACTGATTATGTTTCATCATTTATTAGACCTGAATTTGAAAATTATGAACCTTATAATAAAAATGTATATTATTCTTTACAAACATTGGAAAAAGCTCTTAATTTTACTTTAATTAGTGAGGGATGGTTAAGAAATAAGAATACTTATGCTGATGCTATTACTTTAAAAGTTAGACTTCATTCATTGATTGTCGGTCCTAATTCTAAATTTTTTGATTATCCTAAATATGTTACTTTGGAAACTTATTTATCTAACTTTTTAATTAATGATGATCGTAAATATCAAATAATTAATATTAATTTTGATGATATTGATGATGATTTGGCAAAGGTAATTACAAAAATATTTTCAAGATTGGTATTTGATTTTTCAAAATGTTTAACTGAGCGTGCTAGTATACCTTTTCATTTAGTTATTGAAGAAGCTCATAGGTATGTTCAAAATGATGATGATAGATTTTTATTTGGATATAATATTTTTGAGAGAATTGCAAAAGAGGGAAGAAAATATGGAGTTATTTTAGGACTTATTTCTCAACGACCAGTTGAGTTGTTGGAAACTGTTATTTCGCAATGTTCTAATTTTATGATT
The DNA here is from genome assembly GCA_944329395.1 of uncultured Bacilli bacterium. Classification (GTDB taxonomy): domain Bacteria; phylum Bacillota_I; class Bacilli_A; order RF39; family UBA660; genus CAG-877. The sequence continues at coordinate 862 of CALVIF010000089.1, forward strand.
TTTAAAATTAATCATCCTGTAGATGTGGATTATATTAGAAAGATGGTTCCTAATATTAGTGAAGAAATTGTTGAGAAACAAAAATCATTACAATCTGGAACTTGTTTAGGTTTTGGTGTAGCTTTTAGAATTCCTTTAATTATAAAAATGCAATTACCAGATCCACTACCTTGGAGTTCTAATTGTGACGTTGTTACTATTTGGAATGGAAATACTGTTTCTAAACCTATACAAATTAGAAAAAGTGATGATTTGATAAAAAATTCAAGTTTTGTTGATAAAAATCAGTTTAGTCAATTTGCTGTTCAGGATTATGAGAGAAGTGATAAAGATATGATTACTTCTATTAATAATGAAGAAGAAATAGTTCCTTCGGTATATCAGGGAATAAATAATCATTTAAAGACTCAATTACCAAGTATAGATTTGAAAAAAAATACTTCGCTAGGAAAAGAGAATGAAAAAAAAGCTTCAATAGTAGGATTAAATAATGAAAACTTAAATAATATATCAATTCCTATTGTTCCTACTGGAAACAAAGTTGATATTCCTAAAATTCCAAAAGGAATGAATCCTGAAACTACTTTTAAGAATGATAGTAGTGAAAATGGAATGACATTTAATTTTGAAAAATCTGAAAATAAAAAAGAAGAACAAGAAAAAACTTTATTGAGTGAAGATAAAGATAATAATGGTAAAATAAAATTTCCTATAAATTTATTTGAAAATATGAATGATAAAAACATTGATAAACAATCTGATAATTTCAAAATAAATGATGTTCAGACTTCTATTCCTGATTTTACTATGACAAGTGCTCAGGAAAGAGAATTTTCAATTCCTACAAATTCATATTCAATACCTAGTTCATATTCAATGATTAATCAAAGTGAAGTTAAACCTACTGTTGATGTAAATAGTGATGATGATGATTATGGAAAAGTTAAAGTTGTTCCGCCTACACAGCATGATGATTCTTTAAATAATGAAGTTAAATTTTCGAGAGAAAATAATGAATTTGGTATTCCTATGACAGATGATGGCATGCCGTTAATTAATTTAGTTGGTTGAAAGAGATGAATTTTTGTTTCATCTTTTTTGTTTACATAATTTACAATTTTCATTATAATTGTATTGGGTGATATATATGTTTGAAAGTTTAGGCGATAGACTTCAGAATGCTTTACACAAAATTAAAGGATACGGTAAAATAACTGAAGATAATATTTCTGATATGATGCGTGAGATTAGATTAGCTTTATTAGAGGCTGATGTTAATTATAAAGTTGTTAAGGAATTTACAAATAATGTTAAGGAAAAAGCACTTGGAGAAGAAGTTGCTTCTAGTATTAATCCTGGTGATTTATTTGTTAAAATTGTAAAAGATGAATTGGTTGCTTTATTGGGTGGTGAACAAACTCCACTTAATGTTAAAGGTAATCCGGCTTATTTAATGTTGGTTGGACTGCAAGGATCAGGAAAAACAACAACTGCGGCTAAATTGGCTAGCTATTTGCGAAAAAAGCATGCAAAAAAGCCATTGCTTGTTGCTTGTGATGTTTATCGTCCAGCGGCAATAGATCAACTTAAACAATTGGGAAAGCAATTAAATATTGAGGTTTTTGAAGAGGGAAAAAAAGATCCTATAGAAATTGTAAAAAATGCTAGGATTTATGCTACGGAAAATAAATTTGATTATGTCATAATTGATACTGCAGGACGCTTACATATTGATGATGAGTTGATGGAGGAATTGATTTCTATTAATAAGGAAATAAGTCCAGAAGAAATTTTACTTGTTATTGACTCTATGATGGGTCAAGATGCAATTAATGTTATTACTGGATTTACTCAGAGTTTACCTATTACTGGTGTTGTTTTGACTAAATTAGATGGTGATACTAGGGGTGGTGTTGCATTATCGGTTAGATATTTAGTTAATGTTCCAATTAAGTTTATTGGAACATCCGAAAAATTAGATGGTCTTGATTTTTTTGATCCTGAGCGAATTGCTGGTAGAATTCTAGGAATGGGTGATATTGTTTCTTTAGTTGAAAAAGCTACGGAAGCAATTGATGAAAAAGAAGCTGAAAAGACTGCTAAAAAGATGCAACAAGGAAAATTTGATTTAGAGGATTTTTTATCAACGATGAAACAGGTTAAGAAGTTAGGACCACTTGAAAATTTAATTAAGATGCTTCCAGGTGCTAAAAAAATGGGTCTTAGTGATGTTAAAGTTGATCCTAAACAACTTGCACGAATAGAAGCTATTGTATTGTCAATGACTCCTAAGGAAAGAAGAAATCCTGATATTATTAAGGCTAGTAGAAAAACTAGAATTGCTAAAGGTAGTGGAACTTCTGTTCAAGAAGTAAATAAATTGTTGCAACAATTTGATCAAATGAAGAAAATGATGAAAATGTTTGCAAATGGTAATATGAAATTTCCTTTTTAAATATAATGTTTTTATTAAATTAATTATAAATAATTTAAATGGGCTATGTTAGTAGCTTTTTTTTTAGTTTCTCATAGTATAGATTAGAGGAGGTATTTGTTATGTTTGACCAAAATATGGCCCAAAATTTTGATTTTGATTCTACCATAACAGGAAATAATAATACAATTGATAATAATGTGGATATTAATATGATGGGAAATTATAATAATGGAATGATGGCAATGCCAAATATGTATTCTCCTATGAATGAAGGAGTACAAGAACGTGTTGTTAATAGAACTTTTGTTCATGAGGTTCCACA
>CALVIF010000090.1 GCA_944329395.1 uncultured Bacilli bacterium
TCAATTCCCTTCTTCTTTATTATGTACTTATTATATACTATTTATTCTTATTTGTCAATACTTTTTTAAAAATTTTTTAATTTTTTTATCCTTCTAAAATAAATAATAAAATCATACCAATTTCAAAAACCATAACCCATAACCAACTCATAAAATAATCAAAATAACTCCCACATTGTTCTTTTCCTAATTCTTTTAAATTAGAACGATAAACAATAATTGATAAAATAATTGCCAACATTTTCAACACCCTTTCTTCTATGAAACTTTATAAGTATTTCTTTCCTTAATTGCTTTTATTAGTCTTTCCTTATCTTCCTTTTTACATAATTTTATATATGGTATCTCGTGAATTACTCCCATTACTAAACTGCATAAGTCGGCGATTTGTTCAGATAACCAACCAATAAAACAAAATGGTAAACCTATCAAGTAAAAAGGTAATTTTAATATTGTTTTATAACTATTTATAATTTGTTCTAAAATTCCTAAACTTATCATTTTAAATTTAAAACCTTTTTCTATATTTTCCATTTTAATTATCATTTTTATTGTTTTTAAAACCATTTTAATTCCTCCCTTTCTTTATATACTTATTATACTACTATTATATGTATTTGTCAAGTAAAATATACATTTTTTTTAAAAATTTTTTCTTTTATTGCAACAGATTATGTTAACTAACCACGCACGCGCAGTTTACATAATTGTTAGTTTACATAAAGAAAAAGAACTGTATTATATATACAATTCTTCTAATTGTTTTAATATTAAGCCCTTCCATTTTCCTGTTGAATTGTCTGAAACTGTTGTAATTCTTTTTATTCCTGTACCCCCTGCATTTTCCCAATCTGTCAAATTTTTTGTGTAATCATCTAGTAAAAAGAAATCTTTTGTAATTTTTGTATTAAATTTTCTTTCAATTACTTTTGCTTTATTTTCTCCATTTCTACAAATTATTATTTGACTTTCTTGTAAGTTTGGTAAGTATCTTCTTAACCAGTTTTTCTTGTCTAAATCTGCGTACATATTTGGACTTGCTGACAAAATATATATTTGTTCCTTATTTTTTGCTAATTCGTTTATATGTTCTATTCCTTTATATGCTCCAAGTCTTCTAAAAAATCCTTTTTCTGTTGCAAATCTTCTTAAAGCATTTGGTACATTAAACTTTGCTATTGTTCCGTCCATATCAATAAAAATTCTTTTCATAATTATCACCTTTCCCTTTCTGTAATTATATTATATATTATTTATTTTTATTTGTCAAGTCTTTTTTAAAAAATTCTTCAATTTCTTTTATATCTTTATTTGTTAAGTACATTTTTATCTCCCCTTTCTCTTTACATTCTTATTATAACATTATTACAAACAAAAGTCAAGTAAATATTCAAAATTTTTTAAATTTATTTGTAAGTTATTATGTAAACCAAGCGCAAACATTTGTTCGGTTCGGCGCCCGCGCGTGCCAAGTTTACATAATAACTTTACACCAATAGAAATAAAAAAATAGGCTTTCGCCTATTTTTTATAAAAGTAAATTCCTGTAAGTACTGTAATTAGTATCATATTTACTATTCTTGTTAGTCTTTCAATTCCTAAGTTAATTATAAAATTCGCAATTTTATCACTTACTAAAAATGTAAATACTAACATTGTAATAAATAAAACTAATTTTACTAATTTTACGAACTTTTGAAAAGTTCCTTTTGGTTCTTTTACCTTTCTTGTTTTTTCTTCCATTTCTCTTTTTTCTTTTCTACTCATAATTATCAAATCCTTTCTTTCTTAACTTTAATTATATTATAACATATTTATTTTATTTTGTCAACAATTTTTTGCATATTTCTAAAAACTTTTTGGTCGTGTTGTTTATCACTTGCATATCTTTTTGAAATATCAGAAATTCTATAACCGTTAAAATAACAACCATTTTCGCTTAAGTACATTTTTTTCAATGCTCTTGCAACTGTCATTATACTTTCTTCTTTACTTGCAAATCTTTTAGTCGCATTTAGGTTACTATCGTAACTTTGCCAACCAAACAAATTATTTCTTTCTCTTGCAAAATCGCTTGTATTCCAACCACTTTCGTGTGTTGCAAGTCCTGCAAGATATATCGCATTTATTCCAGTTTCGTTTTCTGCATTGATAAAATATTGCTCTAAACCTTGCATATTAGTATTTGCAAAACCTTTTTGTAATTCTTCTATTGTTATATTACTTTTAGTTAACAAATTCATATCAAAACTAATATTTAGATTACTTACTTGTTTTTGTTCTTCTGTTGGTTGTTCTTCTGTTTGTATTATTTCTTGTTGTATTTCTTCAACTGTATTTTCTACTGTTTCATTGATATTCTTTTGTATCTCATTTGGTAATACACAATAGATTAAAATTAAAATCAAATTGATTATTACTAACTTTTTCATTTGTTCCTCCTTTCTATACTTATATTATAACATTTATAAAAGGGTTTGTCAATACTTTTTTTAAAATTTCTTTACATTTTTATTACATTTTTGTTACAAAATGAAATTATAGAAAGTTATTATGTAAACCACGAGCACGCACAAAGTGCGGGCGCAAGTTAACATAAAATGTTTACTTTCAAGTTTACATAATCTGTTTAAAATAAAATAAAATAAAAACAATAAAAAAAGGAGAACTATTGTTCTCCTTTTTCTTTTGCTAGTTTTCTTTGTTCTCTAAGTTTTTTGTCCCTTGCAATTTTCTTTTCTTTTGCTCTTTGTTTTTCTTCTTTTGCAAGTCTTTTTTCTTCTTGTTCTTGTTGATATGCGTCTGCAAAGTCGTCTGCCGTTTGTAAAGGGTCGTCTTTTGCAATTTTTGGAACTACAAAATCAATTCTTACTGGATAAAATTCGCCGTTGAATTCTTGGTCTATCATATATTTAGAACCTGCAACTTGTTTTAATTCTTCTAATACCTCTGGTTTGATTATTCTTTCAAAAACTGCCTTTCTTAATTCTTCATTTCTCTTTGCAATAGTAATTTTTTCCATAATATCAACTCCTTTTCTATGTTTTAAAGACTTTATCATCTGTCTTATTATACTTATATTATACTATACTTTTTTCTTTTTGTCAATACTTTTTAAGTATTTTTTCAAAAAGTTTTTTTCTTTTGTTTTTTTGTCTTTTCTTTATTGCTATAATTATTATACTATATATTGGGTAATTTGTCAACTATTTTCTGTATTTTTCTATAATTCTTTTTATTTTTATTAAAATAAATCGTAATTCAATATATTCCTTTGTGTTTCCTGTTTCCTTCATTGCCTTTTCTTCTTCTTCAAGTCTTTTCTTTAATTGTTTTTGTATTGTTTCATATTCTGCAATTGTTAAATGGTCAATATATTTATTCATTTGTATCAACTCCTTTCCCTTACTTCTCTTTTATTATACTACTATTATTCCCATTTGTCAACAGTTTTATTCAAAATTTTAAATTTTATTTTTTTTATTTGAAATATATTATGTAAACC
>CALVIF010000091.1 GCA_944329395.1 uncultured Bacilli bacterium
TGGCATACTAAGATATATTCTATCATAACATTTTCTCTGTACTGATTAAAAACGCACTTTCCTTATAGATAAAAAAGCATGCCTAATGGCATACTTATATTATTTTGAATAAGGCATTAATGCAATAGCACGTGCTCTTTTTACTTGTTTTGCAATATATCTTTGATGAAGTGCACAATTTCCTGTAACACGTCTTGGAACAATTTTACCTTTTTCATTTGTATATCTTCTTAATGTTTCTGGATCTTTGTAATCAACTGTTTTTCCAGTACACATCATACATACTTTTTTCTTTCTACGAGTAAATTCTGCCATCGTTTTTCCTCCTTTTTAGAATGGTAATTCGTCATCACTAATTTCAATACTTGCACCAAAATCTGCAAATGGATTACTGTCAATATTTGTTCCTTTTGGTTCTGATGTATTTCCAAAATCATATGGTGTTGGTTCATTTGATGGTGCAAATCCTGTATTATTAGAATTAGTTGAGGAAGATTTTGATCCTAAGAATTCTACATTATCAGCAATTACTTCAGTAACATATCTTTTTTGTCCATTGTTATCGTCATAACTTCTTGTTTGTAATCTACCATCAATAGCTACTTGACTTCCTTGAGTTAGATAATTTTTTACATTTTCTGCTTGTTTTCTCCAAACAACAATGTTTATAAAATCAGCTTCTCTTTCGCCTGATTGATTAGTAAAATTTCTATTAACAGCTAATGAAAAAGTAGCTACAGCAGTATTACTACCAGTATATCTTAATTCAGGATCTCTTGTTAATCTTCCAATTAAAAATACTTTATTCATAATGTACCTCTTTTTCTTAGTCTTCTACTTTTACAACTAAATGGCGAAGTAAACTTTCATTAATTCTAGCAACACGGTCAAATTCTTTAACTGCTTCAGCATTTGCTTCAACTATGTATAAATAATAGTATCCAGTCTTAAATTTATTGATTTCGTAAGCTAATTCTCTTTGACCCATTGATTTTTCTTCTAAAACTTTTACTTCTTTATCTGTTAATACCTTTTTCATTTCTTCAGCAGTTTTTTTAATTTCTGCTTCTTCCATGTCAGGTCTTACGATAAACATAATTTCATATTTATTCATTCTAACACCTCCTTTTGGACTATTCGGCTGTAATTACAGCAAGGAGTATTTTAAATACTCGGATGTATTATAACAAATCTATTTTTTTTTGTCTATATTTTATTTTTATTTTTATTATTTTGTATAATAAAATCCTACAAAATTTTGACCATTTTTCTTTTTATTTCCATTGATATATCCAATATGTGAATAAAATTTGGGACTTGTTACTGTATCTATTTTACTATGTTTGATTTTTTTAATACCTATTTCTTTTAATTGTTTTTTTATTGCTCCTATCATATCAATATAATAATTATCTTCTTTTTTTGTTATTGAATTTTCCCAAACTTCTTTATTTGTTGCCCATTTGGGATAACAATCATAAATATATGATTTTTTACTTGCACAACTTGTTATATAGACATAAATATCAGTTATATTACTATTAAATGCTTCTTCTAGCGCTTTTATTGTTTGTTGAGGGAGTTTTCTATTTATATAACTTGCTCCACAATGCGATAGAGCAGTTACTCCTTTTTTTCTATCTTCAGCTATTACAATTGGACAATCAGCCATTTGATTTCCAACAACTATTTTAGGGTAATTATTTGAAATAATCAGAATATCAGCAGGTAATTCCTCGTACCAATAGTCTTCTTTAGTCATATTATCTTTAGTTAATACAATATACTTTCCATCTGGGTAACCCAACTTATTTATTTCATTTTTTTGTTTTGCTTGAAAAATCTTTCTACCATCAAAACAATTTTGTATTCCTATTTTTTTTCGTGTTTCTAAAAAAATTTTATCAATTTCTTCTTGTGACAAGCTTTCTTGATAAAATTTTTTATTACGACTCATTATTCCAGATTCTATTCCTGTTTCAAATATTTTTATTTGTGTTCTCATTTCTACCCCTTAAATTTTTATTTATATTTGGTTTATGATGTTTTTTTATACGTTAAATCTAAAATGACATATATCGCCATCTTGCATAATATATTCTTTACCTTCTAACCGTGCTTTTCCTGCTTCTTTTACTTTAACTTCGCTTCCATATTCAATTAAGTCATCGTATGAAATTACCTCGGCACGTATAAATCCTTTCTCAAAGTCACTATGAATAATTCCAGCACATTCTTTTGCATTCATACCTTTTTTAAATGTCCATGCTCTTACTTCATCTTTTCCTACTGTAAAGTATGTTGCTAAGCCTAAAATATCATAAGTCGCTGTAATAAGTTTATCTAATCCAGAACTTTCTAGTTCTAAACCTTCTAATAATTCTTTTTTTTCGTCTTCTGTTAATTCGCTTAGTTCTTCTTCTACTTTTGCACATAAACTTATCACTGGTGATTTTTCTTTTTCAGCATATTGTTTAACCATCGTAACATATTCATTATCAGGATTTCCTAATTCACTTTCTTTAATATTTGCTAAATATATTATTGGCTTTAATGTTAAAAAGCTATATGATTTAATTATTTTTTTTTCTTCATCAGTTAAATTTAATTGGCGAAGTGGAATATTTGATTCTAATGATTTTTTTGCTTTTTCTAATATTTCTACTTCTAATAAATCATCCTTGTTTTTTGTTGTTCTAGCTTTTTTTGAGACTCTCTCTAGTCTTCCATTTATTATATCTAAATCGGCTATTGCTAATTCAAGATTAATTGTCTCAATATCTCTAATAGGATTAATATTTCCTTCAACATGAATTATTTTTCCATCATCAAAACATCTTACAACTTCAACGATAGCATCAACTTCACGAATATGTGATAAAAATTTATTACCTAATCCTTCTCCTTGTGATGCACCTTTTACAAGACCGGCAATATCTGTAAACTCATATGCAGTTGGAATAAATCGGTTTGGTTCATACATTTCTTTTAATTTATCCATTCTTTTATCTGGTACAGTTACAACTCCAACATTTGGCTCTATTGTTGCAAAAGGATAATTTTCTGCTAATATTTTTTGATTTGTAATTGCATTAAATAATGTCGATTTTCCAACGTTTGGTAAACCTACTATACCCGCTGTTAAACTCATATTTATACCTCTTTTCTTCTTAATTATATCATATTTTTATATTTAAAAAAATTATCTAATTATAAATTTATATGGTTAGACTCGTATTATAGCTTATTTTATTTTATTATTCAGTAAAAATCCACCCTTAAAAAGGGTGGTTTTTCTCTAAAGCCTATAAGGCTTGGCACTGGCGGCTACCATTTGGTAGCTTTTTTAGTCTGCCAATTGCCTTTGTCACCCTTACTTACCCGTAAACGGGTCCTTATATTCCTTCAAACTTCTTTTATCTTTTAGCTGATCTTCTAGTTCTTGAT
>CALVIF010000092.1 GCA_944329395.1 uncultured Bacilli bacterium
TATTTTTTTCATTTAACAATATTTTCTAATCAAGTCCAATAATTTTATTATCAATAAAATCAATTTTTTCATAATTTGGAACAACTGGAAGACCTGGCATTGTCATTATGTTTCCAAGCAATACAGTTATAAATTCAGCTCCATTATACAAGCAAACATCTTGAACAAAAACAGAAAAATGAGAAGGTGCGCCAAGCTTTTTAGCATCATCAGAAAAGGAATATTGTGTTTTAGCAACACAAATAGGAAGATTAGAACAAGAATTGCTTTGAAAATATTGCAGTTTTTCCATAGCAATATCAGAATATTTAACTTCACTAGCCCTATATATATCTTTGCATATTTTTTCAATTTTTTCAAATAATGACATATTATCACTATATAACAACTTAAACTCAGTCTTTTCTTCACAAGATAACATAACCTTATTTGCTAAATCAATTGCACCATTACTACCATCACAATACGCTGTACTTATAGAAAATTTAATTTCTAAATTGCTGCAATACTTTGAAACAATTTCAATTTCCAAATCAGTATCAGAATCATATTTATTTAAACATACTACAAGAGGAACGTTATACTTTTTTAAATTTTCTATATGTCGTTCCAAGTTAACAAGTCCTTTTTCTAGTGCACCAATATTTTCTTTTAAAATATCATCTTGAGTAACACCACCATTATATTTTAAGGCTTTTATTGTTGCAACCAACACTATACAACTAGGCTTTATATTAGCTTTACGACATTTAATATCCAAAAATTTTTCAGCACCTAAATCAGCACCAAAGCCAGCTTCAGTCACAACATAGTCCCCTAAAGACATTCCAAGTTTAGTTGCAACCACACTATTACATCCATGAGCAATATTAGCAAAAGGACCACCATGAATAATAGTTGGCGTATGTTCTAACGTCTGAACTAAATTTGGCATAAATGCATCCTTCAAAATAACAGTAAGAGCACCCTCAATTTTTAAATTCTTAGCAAAAATTGGTTTATTTAAACTATTATATCCAACTATAATATTACCTAAACGTCTCTTTAAATCATCTAAAGAATCTGCTAAACAAAAAAGTGCCATAATTTCACTAGCAGCTGTAATCGAAAAAGACTCGCCTCTATCTCCAACAACAACTTGTCTAAGCGCCCGATCATTAACATCTAAACATCTTTTAAAACATATTTTCTGAATATCTAATTTATTGCCATGGAATATATGATTATCAATTGCAGAACATAATAAATTATTCGCCATAGTTATAGCATGAAAATCACCTGTAAAATGTAAATTAATATCTTCCATAGGTATTACCTGACTATATCCACCACCAGTTGCTCCACCTTTAATGCCAAATACAGGTCCCATTGAAGGTTCTCTTAAAACAATAACTGAATTCTTATTCAATTTATTTAAAGCATCGCCTAAACCAATACTAACAGTTGTTTTACCTTCTCCAAATGGAGTAGGATTAATAGCAGTAACAAGAATTAATTTAGCATTTGAATTTCCTTTAGATAATTTTATTTTTGCCTTATCATAACCATACAATATTAAATCATCGGAAGACAAACCAATTTTTCCAGCTATTTCTCTAATATCTTTTTTTAAAGCTCTTTGTGCAATATCTATATCTTTCATACTATCACCTAAAAATATTATAGCTCAAACTTGCAAAATAAAGAATAAAAACTTTTAAATAATAAAATTTCAATAAACAAAAATAAAAAAAAAGGAACAAAAAACTTATTAAAATGTTAAAAAGTCCAATTTGTTTTTTAAAAAGGAAAATGCTAATATTTATCACATAAAAAAGGAGGAATAATATGAAAAAAATAATAATGTTCATAATATTAGCATTAATATTTATACCAAAAAACATATTGGCGCAAAATATAACATTTTATGAAGGTGAATATATTAATAATGTATGGATGAACAAAGTTACACCAGATGGAAAAACAATATATTATCAAAAAGCAAGATTTTTTAGGGACTCAATTAAAAATCAACCCGCGTATTGTATTGAACCATTTGAAATGTTTAATGATCAAAGTATATATGAAAGTACAATTACACCAGAAGATTTAACATCAGAACAAATAAAAAGAATGAAACAACTAGCTTACTTAGGATATAGCTATGGAAATAGAAAAACAGATGAATGGTATGCAGTCACACAACTATTAATTTGGCAAACAGCAGAACCAACAGGAAATTATTATTTTACAGACAAATTAAATGGCAATAAAATAGATAAATATCAAAGTTTTATAGATGAATTAAATAAAGAAATCGAAAATTACAACAATAATCCTGAATTTAAAAATGAATATTCCATTATTGCAGGTGAAAAAATTGAAATAGAAATAAATAATACTCAAAATTTAAAATATACAACTGATAATAAATATACAACAATTGAAAATAATAAAATAATAATAAATAATTTGCCAGTAGGAAATCATGAAATAAAAATAATAAAACAAGATAAAAACAATAATCAACCTATTTTATTTTATCAATCACCAAATAGCCAAAATTTAATGACAATAGGATCAATTGAACCTCAAGAAATTATAATAAAAATTAAAGTACAAGAAACCGAAATAAATATAATAAAACTAGACAAAGATACAAACTCAACCTTACCAACTGGAAGTGCTAAACTAGAAGGAACAACATTTGAATTATATGACCAAAATATGAATAAATTAACTCAACTAAAAATAGATAAAACATCAACAGTAAAAATTAAAAACATTCCATATGGAATATACTTCATAAAAGAAGTTAGAGCTGGTGAAGGATATAAAATGGATAATACAATCCATAAAATAAACATAACAGAAAACAACCCTAAAATAAACATAAAATTAACAAACGAAGTCATTATAGGAAAATTAGAAATTAATAAAGTATACATTAATGAAGATAAAGAAATTCCAGAACCTAACATAACATTTAATATTTATAATCAAAAAAATAAATTATACAAAACAATTACAACAAATAATCTTGGATATGCATCAATTAATCTTCCATATGGTACATATACAATTAAACAAGAAACAACAACAGAAGGATATGATTATGTTGAACCATTTACCGTTTCAATAAAAAATGAAACAAAATTAACATATAAATTAACAAATAAAAAAATTATAGGAAAATTAGAAATTAATAAAGTATACATTAATGAAGATAAAGAATTTAAAGAACCTAACATAACATTTAATATTTATGATAATAAAAACAAATTATACAAAACAATTACAACAAACAATCTTGGATATGCATCAATTAATCTTCCATATGGTACATATACAATTAAACAAGAAACAACAACAGAAGGATATGA
>CALVIF010000093.1 GCA_944329395.1 uncultured Bacilli bacterium
AGAAGTATTTGAAGTCTATTATTTAATGTTTCTTTTATGTCTTCAGCTATTTCTATTTGTTCTATTGTTTGTCTTCCCGACTCTATTATTGCCTCTTTATAGCCTGTTAGGGCTGAAAATGGAGCAAATTGGGCTGCACGTGAAGAAATAGGCATTCTTGGATGTTTTAATGATGTGTGATGTTCTAAATTGATTATATCTTCATAGTTAGATTTATTATTCATGATGGCCTCCTATTTGACTATTTCTATCAATAGCAGTTGAACCTTCTTCAAAATTCATTCCACGTAGTATAGAGTTTTTTCCATATTTATTTTTTATATCTATGATAATATGTTGAAGTTTATTTTCTTCTTCCTCTTTTCTTTTTTCTTCTTCTCTTTTTTTATCTAATATTTCATAATTTGTAAATAAATCAAATTGTTCTAATGTTTTTTCTTCTTTTATTTCATTAATATTAACAACATTATTTGCAACGACAGTGATTCTTCGAACTAAGAGGTTTTTATTGATAATTCTTTCAAAAAGATTAAGTAACTCTTCGGTAATATATTTTGAGGAAGACGTTTTATGAGATAAATTAATTGTTCCATTTGAATATTTTGGAATATTTCTTCCATAGTGATCTTTAATAATTTCACCTTTATAAGATGGCGTTATGTTTTCAATATCATAACCAATCATTAAACCAAGTTGATTTGTAACTAGGGATTTTGCTACTAAATCAAGGGAAAGGGAATCAGCCATTTCTTTTATAATTAACTTGGTTTTTTTATACTCATAAGGGCAATGTAGGACTTGCCCCATACTAATACTATTATTGTTTGGTTTATAGTTTTTTATATCTTTAATTGTACATGGTTCAAATCCCCAAGCATGGTCTATTAAAGTTTCTGCATTAACACCAAATAGTTTATACAATAAGTCCTCGTTATCTAAAGAGCATCTTGCAATATCTCCCATTGTATATAGACCTTTTTCTTCTAATTTTTTTGCATATCCTATCCCTACTCTCCAGAATAATGTTAATGGTTTCTTATCCCAAAGACTTTTTCTATAACTCATCTCATCAAGATAAGCAATTCTTACACCAAATTTATCAGCTTGTTTTTGTTTAGCAACGATATCCATAGCTACTTTGGCAAGATAGAGATTTGTTCCAATTCCAGCGGTTGCTGTAATACCTGTAGTTTGATAAATATCATGAATTATTTTAGTAATAAATTCTTCAGCTGTTTGTTTATTATAACTAAGATATGGAGTAATATCACAGAATACTTCATCTATTGAATAGACAAAAATATCATCTTTAGATAAATGCTTTAAATAAACATTATAAATATCAGTGCTATATTTTATATAGTAAGACATTCTTGGTTTTGCAATAATAAAATCTATTTCTAATCTTTTATCTTTATTTAGTTCTTCTGAATTTGAACTTTTTTTAATAAAACGATAAATATTATTTTCTTTTTTTCGTTTATAGTTTGCTTCTTTTATTTTTTGAACTACTTCAAATAATCTTGCTCTTCCTGAAATTCCATATGCTTTTAATGATGGACTTACAGCTAAACAAATCGTTTTTTCTGTCTTTTTTGAATCAGCTACAACTAAATTTGTTGTTAATGGATCTAGGGATCTTTCACGACATTCAACTGATGCATAAAAACTTTTTAAATCAATACATGCATATAGTCTATTCATCTTATTACTCCTTTATGTATAAAATTATAACATAAAATTATTTTTTTATTATTTTGATTTATAATAATTTAAAACCAATTTTTGGTTATAAAAAAATAATGGAATAATAATATAATCCTTATTTAAAGTATATTTTAATTAAATTAATTCTTTTTTATTATATCTAATAATAGTTAGAAGAAGAAAAACTAAGGAAAGTAAAATACTAATTATTACTATTATGGGATTTAAGGAAATATTTACTATGACATTTCTTATATCTGCTAGAGTAAATATTGATAAATACTTTAAAAATTCTACTGATTCAGATATTGTAGATAACATGTGTAAGAAATAACTTATTAATACTATAGCTATACTAATACCTAGCATTTTTTTGTTTTTACTAGTTAGAGTTGATAAAAACAAACATAAAAAATATATAACTAATGATGGGAAGATTGGTGTCATACTTAGAAAGAAAAATTGTTTATGATTGAAAGAGCCGCTTATTAATAAACAAAAATAGTTAAATATAGCTATAATTAATATCATTAACAAAATATAGATTAAGCCAATTATTGCTTTATTAATAACAATAGTTGTTCTTTTTATAGGGAGTGAATTTAAGTATTCTATTGTTTTGTCATTTTCTTCTTTAGATAAAATATTAGATCCAATAATTCCAGCATAACAACCAATTACTAATAAAACAAAGACAAAGCCTTCTGTTTTTAACCAACCATATGCACTATCGATTGCAGATATATCCATATTAAATGCTATTAAAATTTCTTTAGGAAATACTTTTAACATTTCATTTAACATTTCAATATTATTACTTTTTACTATTGATGGATACATTAAATATACTAGGAGAAATAAACTTATTAAAATGATAGTAGTAATAATAAAACTTTTAAAGTTAATTTTTAATTCACGTTTTAACATAATAAATACCTCCTACTTATAGTAGTGAAGAAATATATCTTCTATAGTTGCTTCTTCAATTAATAATTTATCTATTTCATATTTAGATAGTGTTTTTATTAGTTTATCTATTGATAAATTATTTTTAAATTTTATAGTATTAGAACTTTTAAAAATTGTTTTTACTGATAACTCACTTAGTATTTCATCAATTTGTTTTGATGATATTGTAATTAGATTTAAATTCTTGTTTTGAAGTTGCTCTATTGTTTCAATTTTTAAAAGTTTTCCCTCTTTAATAATTCCAACTCGATCACATATTTTAGAAATTTCATTTAAAATATGGGTTGAATAAAGAATTGTTGTTCCTTTCTTTTTTTCTTCTTTTAACAGTTCATAAAATGTTTGTTGCATAATGGGATCTAGTCCACTAGTTGGTTCATCTAAAATTACTATTTGCGGATTATTCATAAAAGCTAAAATTATCCCTAACTTTTTTAAATTTCCTAATGATAAATCTTCTATTTTTTTTGCCTCATTTAAATCAAACCGTTTAAGAAGTTCTTGTCTTCTTTTACTAATATCAAAGTTATAAAACTTTTGATGATAATCTAACATTTCTTTAACTGTGTAATCTTCATATAAATGTATTTC
>CALVIF010000094.1 GCA_944329395.1 uncultured Bacilli bacterium
GATGAAAAATGAAATCATGGAAACATTTGACATTTGAACAAAGAAAAGTTATATCTAACGGAATATCTCATAAGTATGCTGTTAAGACGGTACCAACTGTAATAACGCCTTCTCCTGCAAGATAGGCAGAAATGCCTATAACTAATACTGTAAATACGGCTTCATTAACAAATTTTAAGCAATCATATAAAGCCATAGCTTTATGATGTTTCATTTCTTTTTTTCTTAAATATTCGGAAGTATTATTAAAACGTGTTGTTTCTGTTTCAGCATTATCTACAATACGAATAACTTCAATACCGTTTATTAATTCTACTATAGTTCCATCCATATTATTTTTTTCGTTCAATAACTCTACTCTAATGCCACGTTGAGTAGTGATCTGATAAAAAACAATGATTATTCCTATTGGAATAACTAGTAACATCATTAATGCTAGTGGTAATGGTAATTTTGAGAAAATAACTACGATGGCTGCAATAGCATTAAATATTGCTGGTGCAAAATCCATAAACATTAATTTTAATAGTTTGGTTGTACCCTCTAAACTACGGTTTAGTTTACCATGAATATTTCCGGTCATATTTTCTTTAAAATAACTTAATGGTGCATGTAGTAATGAGGATATTGCTTTTGTACGAGCTTCTTTTTCAAATCTAGTTGATGTATCTTCTACTAATAATCTTCGCACTATTTTAATGATTTCATTAGTAATAGTAATCACTAAAATAAAGCTTAAAAATGGTAATACATTTATGAATGATAATTTATCTTTGCCTAAGACATCATCTATTAATATACCAATAGATAAAGGTAATAGCTGTGTTAGTAAGGCAGATATTATCTTTCATATATCGTTTCCTCTTTTTTTATGTATTGTATCACGAATATAAATTTATTTCTATATTTGAATTTTGTAATTTATTATGTCTTTTTTATTTTTTATATTTTCATTATAGTCTATAGAAAAAGACTAAGATTTTAAAATATAAATTATCTTAGTCTTTATAAAATTATAATGTTTATATTTAGAGTTTATTTTATTATCTTTTTATATACTTTGTATGTAATAATTCCTTTGCTAAAGGACTACCAATACCATTAAAGAAATTTTTATAAATAGAAATAATATCTGGATTATTATGACTGCATCGAATTTTTGCATTACTATCTCTTTCATATAAGCTTTTTATTCTTTTTTCTTTTAGCATTTTTTCATCTTTTAAGAATAGCTTTGGTTGTCCTCCTCCACCAATACAGCCACCTTCGCAATTCATAACTTCGATAAAGTGATATTTACATGTGTTATTTTTAATATCTTCAATTATGGGTTTTATATTAGTAATACCATGGATAACGGCAACATTTAGAGTTAAAGTACCAATATTAATAGTAGCTTCTTTAATGTTTTCATATCCTCTAACATCATTAAATACTACTTCATTAAGCTCTTCTTTTGTAATCATGTTATAAGCAGTTCTTAAAGCTGCTTCCATTACTCCTCCGGTATTTCCAAAAATAATTCCAGCGCCACTACCTTCACCTAAAATGCTATCATAATTAGATTCTGGTATATCTTCATATTTTATGTTTTTTTCTTTAATTATTTTTGCAAGTTCTGTTACTGTAATAACTAAATCTGTACCATCTATTTCTTCTCGTTTAATTTCAAATTTTTTGGCAGTACATGGTGTAATAGCAACAGTATATGGATTATCTATATTTTCATTTTTACAGAAATATTCTTTAACTACTTTACCCATCATTCCTATTGGACTTTTACAGCTTGAAATATTACTTAAAATTTCAGGATAAAATTGTTCAGCATATTTAATCCAAGCTGGACAGCAAGATGTAAACATTGGTAATTTACCATTGTTTTTTATTCTGTTTACTAATTCATTAGCTTCTTCCATAATTGTTAAATCGGCTGCGAAAGTTGTATCAAATACATAGTTAAATCCTAACATTCTTAATGCACCTATTAATTTTTCTTGAGAGAATGTTCCAACTTCCATTCCAAAGCATTCTGCGAACGAAACTCTAACAGATGGCGATGTGTATGCTATGGTTATTTTATCGCTTTCAAGAGCTTCATATAATTCTTTTTTATTGTCTTTAGGAATCAATGAATTAACAGGACAAGTTTGAATACACTGGCCACAATTAACACATAATTCACTATTTTTATCAAATGTCATTCCTTCTTTTATTGTACATGTTCTTATACATTGACCACAATTAATACACTTAGAAGTAATTCTTTCAATAGAAATATTTGATTTACTTATTTTGATAGCATTATTTAATGAATCTTCTTCTTTTTCCTTCTTTTCAACTTTCTCATCAACTAGTTCAAACATGTCTTTACCAACTCCACATAATGGGCATTTCCAATTATCTGGTAAGTCTTTAAATTTAATTTTTTCTTTTTCATCGTCATATATATATCCACATATTATACATTTATATTTCATATTAATTACCTCCTAAATGATCATATTATAAATATTTATATATTAATTATTTTATAATATAAAGAATATTAAAGCAATTTAATTTTAATATGGTATTATTTTTTAAGATCTAGTTTTAAATATTAATAATTATTATTTGATTTTTAGAAAATATGTTTTATTTAAAATAATATTGATATATTGTTTATATCTAAAAAATGATTATTATTTACATATATTTCCATCAGAATATTGAATATAAATTGTATTAATAAAACCTATACCATCATTATTTATTCTATATTGCAATATTGTAAAATCAAACTTTTTATTATAATAATATGTATTATCATTACAACTTATTTTTTCTAAGCTACTTAAATAACTATTGATTAAAATATTTACTTCATCTGGTTGTTTTAAAGTTTTTAGTTTGGTTGTATATTCTTCCATTCCTCCTGTTCCTCTATAGTATGAAAATCTTGGAATTGGAATACTTACATTTTCTAAAAAATCTAGATTATAATTAGTTTTTAAAAAGGTTTTATTAAATATTAAAATGGTTGCTGTAAATATAAAAAATAATAATATTATAAACATTAAAATTAATAATTTTATTTTTTTTGTTTCTTTTTTCTTTAAATATTTAGTATATCTAATAACATTTTCTGTAGTAATATCTAAATTATTTTTTTCTATTTTTTCACCTGCAAATAATTCATTTAAAGTGATATCTAAGGTCTCACATATTGGTTTAAATAGTGAAATATCAGGC
>CALVIF010000095.1 GCA_944329395.1 uncultured Bacilli bacterium
TGTGAGAGTATATTCAACCGAACCCCCTGAAGAAGATGCTGTCAAAAGCATCTTCATTTTTTGTGCGATAAAATAAGGGCTTGTAAGGTTTTACAAGAACTCCTTGAAGAGCCCGGGAACAAGTTGGGAACATTTAAAAGTTAAAAGATTATAAATAATTTGTTATAAATTAAGAATAAAAAAGAATATTGTAAGCATAATATTAGTAACCGTAAAAAAATTACGGCAAACTATTGACTTAATAAAAGGGAGAAGATATAATGGTATCAAGAGGTGATATTATGCTTTGTAAATTCAAAGTAAAGGGGTATAAAGGGTTTGATGATGAGATAGTATTAGATTTTGAAACACATAAAGAGTATCAGTTTAATAAAAATTTAATAAAAAACGGAATAATTAATAAGGCTATTGTTTATGGAAAAAATGGTTCTGGAAAGACAAACATTGGATTTGCTTTGTTTGATATTATTTTTCATTTAACAGATAAAAATAGAAATATGGAGCCATTTATAGCACCAAACTACTTAAATATGGACAATAATCATAAGTATGCCGAATTTTATTATGAATTTAAGTTTGGGGACGATAAAATTATATATAAATATAAAAAAGAAAGTTTATATAAAATTTTACATGAGGAATTATATTATAATGATAAAAAAATAATTGAATATGATTTTTCTGATCCTAATACGAAAATTATTGATATAGAAGAAGCACAAACTTTAAATTGGAAATATAATGATGATGATTTATCCGTTGTTAAATATATTTGTAATAATACTATTTTTACAAAAAATATTGCTTTACCTAAAATGATGGATTTTGTAAACTCAATGTTGTGGTTTAGAAGTGTTGATATAACAGGATTTATAGGGTTAAGAAACAATACGAATGCCTTAGATAAAATTATTATTGAAAATGGAAAAACAAAAGAGTTTGCAAATTTTTTAGGGGAAAATGGATTGGAATATAGCCTTATTGAAATTCAAGTACCTAATGGTAAAATATTAGGAGTAAAAAAAGGTAATAAAATCACTACTTTTGAAAGTATTATTTCGTCAGGAACAAAAGCTTTATGGTTATATTATTGTTGGGAAATATATTTTGATAAAGTTAAGTTTTTATTTATTGATGAATTTGATGCAACGTATCATTTTGAACTAGCTGCTAAAATTATAAAAAGATTAAATTCAAGAAATTCTTTTCAATCTGTTGTAACTAGCCATAATACATATTTAATGTCTAATAAATTAACTCGTCCTGATTGTACTTTTATATTAACAAACGAATATATAAAATCACTTGCCATTTGCACCGATAAAGAACTAAGAGAGGCTCATAACATTGAAAAGTTATATAGGGAAGGAGCATTTACAGATTAATGGATAAAATATTATTTATTTGTGAAGGTGCAAAAACAGAAAAACATTTTTGCAATCTTATAATAGATAAATATTTTATTCAAAAACAAAAGCCTAAAGAATTTGTAGCATTTGGAACTAATATTTATGGATTATATGATGAAATGTCCAAGGATGAAGGATTGGATATAGTTGAACTTATAAAAGAAAAAGCTAAAGCAAAAAGAGACATGTATAACTATAGTAAATTGGCAGCAGGGGGTTTTTCTGAAATATATTTAATTTTTGATTTTGATTTTCAGGCACCTCAATATGATTATGAAAAAATATCTAATATGATTGATTTTTTTGATAATGAAACCGAACATGGAAAATTATATATTAATTATCCTATGATGGAATCTTTTAAACATTTTAAAGAGTTACCAGATCCTAATTTTAACAGTTATAAAGTTGACAAAAAAGGATGTTTAAAATATAAAAAATTGATTGGTGATATAAGTCAAATAGTTCATTTCAGCGATATAACAGAAGATGTTTTAAAGATAATTATTAAACAAAATTTAGACAAATATTCTTACATAACTGAAAAAGAATTAAATAGTTATACATCGTATTTGGAAAATTTTTCCCAAAGAATGTTATTAGATATACAAGTATCTAATTTAAATAAAGAAGGGCAGGTATTGAATACAACTTTATTTTGAGGAATAGATTATTTTGGGAAAATAAAATTTGATGAATATAATTCAATAAACTAAAAAACGAGAATTAATTAAGAAAGTCTAAGAAATTAGGCTTTTTTTCATGATATAATATAAAACTAATAAATGAGGTGATTATATGGCTACTACAAGTCAATTTATAAAGAGAATGAATGGTTATAAAAAATGTATGAGAATTTTAAATTGTGCCAATCATATTTATTTAGATGAAATAGATGATTTTGAATTTAAGAAAATAAGTAAATATAATAAGTCAAAAAACTTATATAATAAAATTACTCATGATTTTAAATTAGTTAATGAACTTATAGATAAACAAGATTTATTAAATGCTGCTACAATATTAAGAATATTATATGAAAATATTATTTATATTATAGCTAAGTCATTTGATAAAAAACTTAATATAACATTGAATACACTTCCAAGGGATTTGCGACCAACCTTAGAAGATAATTGTAATGAAATTTTTACAGACTATTTTGATAAGGAAGATTTTAATGAAATATATAAATACTTATGTAAAATTGTTCATCCTTGCAGTATGAAAGAATTACTTTCATATATGAGTAAAACTATAAAGTATAAAAATTATTTATTAAGCAATTTAAAATATACAATGTTGGTAATAGAGTATATGTATTTAAATTTTTTAAATAAAAAAGTTGGAAATGAAGAAAGTAAATTTGATTTGAATTTTATTGATCTTAGTACGTATGTAAATTTAATGAATGTCAGTTACTTTATTAATGACGTAAAAGATAGTAAAAGTTTTATTAAAAGATTTTTTTACTATGATACAAACAATAAATATATAACTGATAATCAAGAAAGATTAAAAGAAGTATATGAAACTTTAATTAATAAAAAAGAACTGGTTGAAGAGGACATAAAAGAACTAACTAAAGCGCTTGATACTCAAATTAAAGAAAGTAAATATAATGAAATTATAAGCAAAATACTAAGTGGAAAATAATCTTGGGAACGAATTGGCGTTTTGATAAATTCCTCAGGAACAAATTGGGAACACTGGCATAGAACAAGATAGGTAAAATAGGGCGTTTTGCGACAAATTTGGCAAATGACAAAACAATAATAATGCAAAATATGCTAGAAAATTAACACACGCCAAATCCCC
>CALVIF010000096.1 GCA_944329395.1 uncultured Bacilli bacterium
AGAAAGTATTAATAAAATAGAGGAATATTTCAAAATAATTAAGTAATAGATAAATATCCAAACATTATCTGTAATTGTCTAATTTATAAAAATATATCTACAAATTTTTCAAATGACTTTATTTTTTATCTAACATATGATACAATAAAATATATAAATGAGGTGATGAAGCTTGTAAAATTTAGGGAATTTTATCCTTAGGTTTTTCATGCTTCTTTTTTATTCTAAAAAAGAAGTAAACTCATAAAATGAAAGTAGGTGTATTATGTCAGAATTATGGTTAGCTTTATGTATTATATTGGTTATTATTGAATGTGCGACCATTAATTTAGTTAGTATTTGGTTTGCAATCGGAGCCTTAGCTGCTTCCATTACTTCACTTTTTATCGATCAAATTATGATTCAAGTCGGAGTATTTGTTATTGTAAGTATTTTATCATTTTTAGCAATACGACCACTTGCCAAGAAATTTTTTTCTTCAAATAATGTAAAAACAAATCTAGATAGAGTTGTTGGAAAAATAGGAATTGTTACTGAAGAAATTAGCAAATTAAATCCTGGAGAAGTAAAAGTAGATGGTAAAAGATGGACAGCTATTTCTGATAAAAAAATAAAGAAAGATAGTAAAGTAGAAATACTTGCTATAGAAGGAGTAAAACTTTTAGTAAAAGAAGTAAAGGAGGAAGATTAAAATGTTATGGATTATTTTAATTGTTTTACTAATTATTATTGCAAGAGGAGTTAAAATTGTTCCGCAAGCAAGAGCTATTGTTATAGAAAGATTAGGTGCATATCATAGAACATTACAAACAGGGCTTCATTATGTTATTCCTTTTTTAGAAAGAGTAGCATCTAATGTTAGTTTAAAAGAAATTGTTCAAGATTTCCCACCTCAACCAGTAATTACAGAAGACAATGTTACAATGCAAATTGATACAGTTGTATATTTTTCTATTACAGATCCAAAATTATATACTTATGGTGTAGAAAGTCCTATTGCTGCAATTGAAACATTAACAGCAACAACACTACGTAATATTATTGGTGATTTGGAACTTGATGAAACATTAACATCACGTGATATTATTAACTCTAAAATGAGAGCAATTTTGGATGAAGCTACTGATGCCTGGGGAATAAAAGTAACTCGTGTAGAAGTAAAAAATATAATTCCACCAAGAGATATCCAAGAAGCTATGGAAAAACAAATGAGAGCAGAACGTGAAAGACGTGAAGCAATTCTTAAAGCTGAAGGAGAGAAAAAAGCTGCAATTCTTATTGCAGAAGGTGAAAAAGAAAGCGCAATTTTAAGAGCTGACGCTAGAAAAGAAGCTCAAATTCGTGAAGCAGAAGGAGAAGCACAAGCAATCATCAAAGTTCAAGAAGCAAATGCTCTAGGTATAAAAATGATTCGCGAAGCGCATGCTGATGAGGCATATTTAAAATTAAAAAGTTATGAAACAATGGAAAAAGTAGCAAATGGTCAAGCAACTAAAATCATTGTTCCATCTGAATTACAAAATTTAGTTACTGCTGGAACAATTTTAGGAGAAACACTTCATCCTGAAGCTCCTCGTCCACCAAAACCAAACGATAAAAAAGAAGATATAGAAAAAATCCTAGTATAAACTAGGTTTTTTTTGTAAGATAATATAACTTATTTAAAATATCCATTTTGAACATATTTTGTCTCATTTACAACTAGAAATGCTTTTGAATCATTTTGCCTTATCATTTTTTGTAATTTTTCTAGCTTATAATTGTCTATTTCAATAAATAACATATATTTATCTTCTTCTTTATTCTTTCCATTAATATTTAAAACAGACACCCCATATCCATTTTCTCTTAATTTATCAATTAATTTATAGTTATGACTAGTAGTAATTACCTGTACTGATAATTTTCCTTTAATAAATTTATTGGAAAGAATACTTCCAATATATGTTCCAGTAGAAAATCCCAGTGCATATGCAAGAGCAATCCAAATTCCTGTTTCAATTGTATTTAAAGCTTCTTTAACAACTAAAAACCAAATAAGCATTTCAATAAAGCCAATTAAACTAGCATATAATGAATGACCTTTTACTGTAATAATTGTTCGAAAAGTACCCAAAGAAACATCTATAATTCTTGCTAAAAAAATTTTAATACATAAAAAGAATAGGTTCATATCAATTCCTCCTAGTGATATTATTTCCTATTCTTTTTTTATTTATAACAAATCTCCTTGATAAACATCTCTTTTTACCATTTCTTTATCTATTTCGTTTAACACACAGAATTTTTTAGTTAACCAATGTGGTTCCACTAAATCACTTTCATTTGGATCTCCAGTAATTCGATTAATAACAATTTCAGGCCTTAAATATTCCAATTGATTAATTACAATATCTACATATTCTTCTCTTGTTAAAACATGAAAATGTTCTTTTTGATAAAGTTTTTCTAAAGCTGTATCCTTAAGAATATGTAACATATGAATTTTTATTCCTTGAATATCCAATTTATTTAAGTATTTTATTGTTTCAATCATATCTTCTTTTGTTTCATAGGGAAGACCATTAATAATATGCACAACAACATTAATTTTTCTTTCTCTAAGTTTTTCTACCATCGTTTCAAAACAACTTAAAGTATGACAACGATTAATTAATTTTGATGTCTTATCATGAATTGTTTGTAATCCTAATTCAATAGTAAGATATGTTTTTTTATTTAATTGCGTTAAATATTCTAAACATTCATCTGTAATAGAATCTGGTCTTGTCGCTATATTTAAACCAATTACATTTTCAATTGAAAGAATCTCTTCATATTTTTCTTTTAAAACTTCAACTGGTGCATAAGTATTTGTATTCGCTTGGAAATAACCAATATATTTACTATTTGGCCATTTATGAAGTAAAATATTCTTTATTTTTTCAAATTGTATAGTAAGATTATCTTCTATTTTTCCAGCAAAATCTCCACTTCCTAGTTTAGAACAAAAAATACAACCTCCATATCCTACTGTTCCATCCCGGTTAGGGCAAGTAAAACCAGCATTAAGACTTACTTTGAATACTTTTGATTGAAATTTCATCTTATAAAAATAGTCTAATGTATGAT
>CALVIF010000097.1 GCA_944329395.1 uncultured Bacilli bacterium
GATTATGCTTTGTCACAGAAAATAAATATACAAGCAACCAACAACATTATTGATTTTTGTTTAGAGTTTAATATCATTATGAACCATATTTCAACATTAACAGTCTCTGGTTATGGTTTGGTTAACGTTAAATATGATGGTATATTTGATGAAAATACATTCTATATCAATCAAGATTATGAAGACAATATTTATGTAAAAACTAAATTTTTAGCAGAAGAAGAGATTTTTAAAGCTTTAGAAAATGGATTAGTTGCAAATATTTATAGGATTGGTAATTTAACTAACCGTTATTCAGACTACAAATTTCAGTTTAATTCTTATGAAAATGCATTTATTAATAAGTTAAGAGCAATAAAAGAACTAGGAATTTTACCTGAAAACTTAAAAAACTATGAATTAGAATTAACGCCTGTTGATATTTGTGCTGATTCTATTGTAAAAATTGCTATTAAAAATAATATAAAATACAATATTAATGTTTTTCATATATATAATAATCATTACATTCCTATGAGTTTTCTTACGGATATATTAAATGAAAATCACATTGATATAAAATATGTTTCAAATAAAAATTTCGAAGAAGAAATTGCTAAAAACTCATCTTCTTCAAATATACTTCCTGGATTTATCGACCAATTTAATCTTCAACTAGATTCTACTAGTAGTTCTAAGATTAATTTTTCAAACAAGTATACAAACAAAATATTATCTTCTTTTGATTTTAATTGGCCTACAATCACAAAAGAATATTTAAAATACATTATAAGGAGAATATAAGTATTATGAAAACTTTGATTAATAAAATTCCGTTTAACATTAAACTAACTCTTGCTTGCATCTTGGTTGTATTAATCGTTGCCTTATTATACTATCCTTTAATACCTACTTTATTAAATTATCCTCCAGATTCTGTTAATACAGCCTTTCAAATAAAAGTAAATTACTTTCACTATACTACACAATACATAGCAATTGTATGTTTAGTTGTATTGGCACTTTCTATTGTTTTTCCTTTTGTTTTTAGAAAAACAAATAAATTTGATAAGATAGACTCTCTTGATATGAAAAATAATGCCGAAGAAATTATACCTGTGGTAAAGTTTTGTTTTAATTTTCCAATAGTTATATTATTAGCATTTTTAATAATACCTCCTTTAATTATTTTTATTGGACTTCTTTTATTAAAACAAGAACTGGTATTTTCTTTAAAAGTAACATTTATACTTTTTACAATGTGTATTTTATTAGGGCTTCTTATATACACTTTTACTAAAATGCTTTTTGAAAAAGTATTAAAAAAAATAAAATTGACAGAGAATACTTATGGTATTAGACTTAATTTCCGTAATAAGATATTAATACAATTATTATCCCTATTACTATTTACAATTTCCTTTACATTTTTGATTTTGTATTCTCAATTTACACAAATACAAGGGGACTATTTATTTACATATTATAAACAAAGTCTTGTAGAATCTTTTAATGATAAACAAGTATCATCTGTTGAAGAAGCTAAAGAAATTTTAGAAAATATTTCTTTAAAATCCTCTTCTGATTCTATATTTATACTTGACTCTAATGGTAATACGAATTATTCTGATGCAGAGCTATCTGATTTCTTTAAAACATATATTTTTGATTTTGAAGAAAAACATGATGGTCATACTTATGAATATTATGGAATGCCAATACAAGGAGCTTTTATTAGAGAAAATATTAATGAGCAAGATTATATTTTAGGTATTAGATATTCTGTATTCACAAATGATATTATAATTGCCATTTTGCCTTTATTTGCAATTGTTGTTTTTGTAAACATATTTTTCATATTTTTGATTGCTATAACATATGGAAATAATTTAAAAGTAATTGCTGATAATTTATCTACTATATCTAAAAATTCGTCTGAATCTATGTTTTCTAAATTACCAGTATATTCTAATGATGAAATAGGAGATTTAACAATTGCATTTAATAGAATCCAAGATATGTCAAATGATTATATTGAGAAAATTCATTCAACTCAAGAAACTTTAATGGAAAGTGAACGCTTAGCTTCACTTGGTCAACTAATCGGTGGAATTGCACACAATTTAAAAACGCCTATTATGTCAATATCTGGAGCATTAGAAGGACTTAAGGGATTAATTAAAGAATATAATGAATCTATTGACGATCCTGAGGTTACTTCTCAAGACCATCACGACATTGCAAATGATATGGCTGATTGGATTTCAAAAATTAAAGATTATACAGAATATATGTCAGATATTATCACCTCTGTTAAAGGGCAAGCCGTTACTTTATCAGAAACAGATTCTGTCCACTTTACACTTGATGAATTGGTAAAAAGAGTAAATATTTTAATGAGACATGAATTAAAAAATGCACTGATTTATTTAAATATTTCTATGAAAACAGATGAACATACAAAAATTAGAGGAGATATTAATAGTCTAGTGCAAGTTATAAACAATATGATATCTAATGCGATTCAAGCATACAATGGAGATACAAAAAAAAATATTGAACTAATCTTAGAAACTAAAAATAATAATGTATGCATTAGTGTAAAAGATTATGCTAGTGGTATGCCAAAATCTGTTCAAGAAAAATTATTTAAAGAAATGATTACGACAAAAGGAAAAAATGGTACTGGTTTAGGTTTGTATATGTCTTACTCAACCATAAAGGCACATTTTAATGGTGATATTGTTTTTGAATCAGAAGAAGGAAAAGGTACAACTTTTACTATTATACTACCATTATAAAGATATTTTATACTCTATTATATGTTAACTTTCTTCATTTCATAGTGGTGTATTTTTAGTAAAACCATTGTATTTATGCACAAAAATCGCTTCGACAAATATCGACAAAAATCGAGCAAATTTGCACAAAATTGGTGCAAAAAGCTTGATTTTTGTTTTTTTTATTAATATAATAATGAAGAATTAAATATTATGTGAGGTTTATTATGAGAAAGCATTTACAAGGGATAGAAAATATAGAAAATAATACATATCGAATTATTGCTGTAGATGATGAAGAAGGTATTGTAGATTCTTTATCTATCTT
>CALVIF010000098.1 GCA_944329395.1 uncultured Bacilli bacterium
GTAAGGAAGATTATATATTAGAATGTGATGGTAATGGCAATTATATATTAACTTATAGAAAATAACCAAACTAAAAAAGGAACCTATACTATAGACAACAATAAAAAAATTACATTTAAAGATGATAGTGATTTATTAGTTGGAATATGTGAACTATCAAATGATGAAGAAATTAATTGTAATGAAAAATCAACTTATGCTTTTAAATACATAAAATATTAAATAGTAAATACTAAATACTAAATACTATTTTATAAAAAGGAGTAAGTAAATAATAAAAAAAACTTCATTAGTTATAGGAATTGTAATACTATTATTGCTAATAACTTTTTTTATATTTGAAATAATGAGTTGGTATGATTTTTGTGGTCCTATAACAAGTGTAGTATTATTTAGGATAATTATATGTTTTGTTATAATATTTATAGTTCTGCTAGGAATAACATTATTAATTAAAAAATGAAAAAAAATCTAAGCATAATTCATTAAAAAGATGATAAAATTAGATAAAATATATTTTATAAATAGCAAAATTATGGTATATTACTAGCAATTGAAGATTATATGTATTCTTTCATTATTGGAAGAGAGTTGTAGATAACTACGACACTTGCTCCATAGTGAAACTAGTCGAATCAAATGACTTTTAATATATAAGGTTAATTAAAATTAACCTTATTTTTTATTGTTATAAATAATTCATAAAAAAATAGAATAACTTTGATAATGACAGATATACTTTACTTTACTTTAAATAAATGTCTAAATATGGTAAAATTATATCACTTGGAGATGGTAGGGTGGAAAATAAAATCTTTTTATATTTATATCCGATACAGGATTTTAATAAAGTTTTTATATTTACAAATGAATTTTATGAAGAAATGCAAAGAGAAAAACCATTTGATGTTCTTAATAAGTGTATAAATGAAAGATATAGAAAGCAAGGTTATCAAATAGTATATGCTTTGTACCCTGATAAAGAAATATTTGGAATTAATCCTATGCCAAATGATAAAATTATATATACTGATATTACCTTTAAAGAAGCTAGTGGATATAATGATGATGGAACTGAAAAAGAAGATAAAGATATAAAATATTCAAATGAACAATACTTAATTAATCAACTTGGATTTGTAGATAAAATTGTTATTGGAGGATTTCACTTTAGTGATTGTGTAAGACGTGTTGCCGAATGCTGTTTAGAAAATGGGATTGATACTTTAGTAGATTTAGATTTAACAGATCTTTTCTTTTCATTATATTATCAAAATAAATATTTTAAAATTGAAGAATATAGCCCGCTTAGATTTAGAGAGTATATGATTAATAAAATGAATATGTATGGGGATGAATTTGCTGAAATGATTTTTAATAGAAACTATTCCAGTCCTGTTTATGGATTTAGTAAAGAAGAAAACAAGAAGATGAAATAAGAAAGTTATTTTATGAATAAAGAATATATAGAAAATTGGTCAAATAAATAAGAAAAATATTTATATTGATAATGCTGTTTCATTATTTAAAAAGATTTCTTTTTATCAAGAAACACCATTTATAAAATCTTATACTACTTTTGAAGAAATAGTTAAAAAGTGGCAATATGTTAAAGAAGAAAATATACAAAATATAGAAATTAATTTACTTGCTATTTACAATACTATTAAAATGTTTTGACAAGTGATATAATTATATATACATAAAATAAATTTAAAGAGGCCGTTTATGTTAGAATATTATATACATCAAATCGGGGATATAAGCGATCCGAAAACTTTTTATCGTTTAAAATCAATATTAGATACTAAATGTATTTATTCTAGAAAAAAATTAGAGGAAATGGGAATAGTTTATAGTTATGAAAATTGTTCTTTTAAATTTGATATTTCTCCTGAAAAAGAATATATATATTATATGGATGATATTCATTTTGATAAGGTATCGTTAAGTGATCCAAATAATAAATTTGTAAAAAAAGCAATTGAAATGAAATCTCATAAAGTGATAAATTGTTTTGATTATGATTATATTGCATTTGCTATATCTAAAGATATTAAAGTTGTTCCTAAGGAAGAAACTCATGGATTAGAATTGGGTGAAGTACAGGTTCAAGACTTAATTAGTGAAGAATATATTAAGGGAATTATTTTACCATTTGAAAAAAATGATTTATATAATGAAAATATTTCAAAAATTGTTGATATGATTTCTGAATTTTGCAATAAAAATGGTATGCCTTTAGATATTTATAATTATGAAGGAGATCTTTTGAAAGGAAAAACTAATAAAAAAGCAAAGTAATTATTTATTATAATTATTTTGTTATTTGAAAATGATTTTATAGATATAAAAGTAATTGTTCTATTTGAATGCAACTTACTAGCTGTAAAAAGCTTGTAAGTTTTTATTTTTGTTTTGAATGTAAAAAATATGTTGTTGTTTATTAAATGAATTTGAAGGTATTTATTCTACTTTTAATGATTAAGTTTTTTTAATTATTTTTTAATAAAAAAACAACCGATATATGGTTGTTAAAATTTTTTTAATTTTTTTGTTTTTTATTTTTGTATTGTGTATATGATACAAAATATATTGTATTACAAATTAAACCTATTATTGCTGATAATATGCCTAAATTAATTAGAAAACTATATTCATTTATGTTTTTGTCCATTAAAAATAATATAGTTTCAAATAGTACTATTCCAAATCCTATTGTTATTGTAATTATTCCTAATGTTAGTACGTAAAACATTGTTTTACCTGTGTTTGTTTTTAAAAAATTACGTTCTATTTTTGGGCTTTTAATAGAGTCTAATAATTTGTTTTTTTCTTTTTTCATATTTTAAAACCTTCCTCTTTCTATATATTATATATATATCACATTTTGTATAATTTTTTTATAATAAATTAAGAAAAATATTTTTTTATTTTAATTTTTACATTTCTTTACTTTATAATTTTGTTTGTTATTTAAATTTTTCTTATATATATTTGTATTTTTTATTATTTTGTGTTATAATTAGCGAATTGATAGGG
>CALVIF010000099.1 GCA_944329395.1 uncultured Bacilli bacterium
AACTTTTTCATAACCTCACCATTCTAATTATAAAAAAAAAAAAAAGACTTAAATAAAGTCTTAGTTCTTATCACTAACTTTTTCTTTTGACATTTCCATCATATAAGTAGACAATTTAGTTTCTATTTCTGGTAATGCTTGATTAGAAATATTAGAAAGCACCACTAACTCATTTAATGTATCAATATAAACTTTTCCCCAAAATAGACCACCTTTTATTTTTAAATCATTAAACATATCTGGGGTTATTGAATCCAAAAAATAACCAAATACTACTCTTTTACGTCCCACTAAAATTCTTTTATTAGTAAGTGCAACAACAGCCGTACTAACAATATCTAATGGATTATCATTCTTTTGAGCAACAAATGCATACAAAACTTCTTCTCCAGGATTAAGATGTTTTTCAATCACAGATGAATTTTTTTTAATTCTCCATGCAACAGTACCTGGATATTTCATTTTAAATCGCATGGCCAACTTATAAACACTAGACATAAATACCTCCATCGTATAAAAAAATTATATCATACAATGATTAGTTTGTAATTATTAATTATCTAATTCTAATACTATTTAATGTTTCTCTCATTAAGGTATTCCTCATATGGTATACTCCTATCAATAATACTTCCATCATCTAATATTTCAATTACACGATTAGCAACAGTACTATTTAATTCATAGTCACGAGAAGTAAATAAAATCTCACCTTGGAAATTTATTAACCCTTTATTTAAAGAAGTAATACTTTCCAAATCCAAATGGTTTGTTGGCTCATCTAATATCAAGAAATTTGGCTCTTCAAGCATCATTTTAGACAACATACATCTAGCCTTCTCACCACCTGATAAAACATTTACCTTTTTGAAAACATCTTCTCCAGAAAATAACATTCTTCCCAAAAATCCCCGAAGAATAGTTTCATCTTTAATATCATAATATTGACCAATCCATTGCATAATTGTCTTATCAACATCAAAAAACTCAGTATTATCTTGTGGTAAATAACCAGAAATAATCGTTTTACCCCATTCAATAGATCCACAATCATAGCTTTCGATTCCCATTAATATATTAAATAATAATGTCTTAGCTGTATCGCTTTGCGCAATAAAAGTAATTTTATCCCCTTTAAAAATTGCAAATGAAATATTATTAAGAATTTTCTTTCCATCAATAACTTTAGTAAGATTTTCCACTTTAAGTATTTCTTTACCACTAGGTTTTTCAATTTTAAAATCAATATAAGGATATTTTCTAGATGATGGAATTATTTCATCCAACTGAATTTTATCTAACATTTTTTTACGAGAAGTAGCTTGCTTAGATTTAGAAGCATTAGCACTAAATCTCGCAATAAATGATTGAAGTTCTTTTATTTTTTCTTCCTTTTTCTTATTAGAATCCCTCATTTGTTTCTGTAACAATTCAGAAGATTCATACCAAAAGTCATAGTTACCAACATATAACTTAATTTTTCCATAGTCTATATCAGCTATATGCGTACAAACCTTATTCAAAAAATGTCTATCATGCGATACAATAATAACCGTATTATCAAAATTAATTAAAAATTCTTCTAACCATTTAATTGCTTCAAGATCCAAACTATTAGTAGGTTCATCCAAAAGTAAAACATCAGGATTTCCAAACAAAGCTTGTGCAAGTAAAACTTTTACACGCATTTTAACTGGTAATTCACTCATTTTCATATTATGAAATTCTTCAGATATCCCCAAATTATTAAGCAAAATTGCCGCATCCGGCTCTGCATTCCAACCATCTAAGTCCATAAATTCAGCCTCTAAATTAGCAAGCTTCATTCCATCTTCTTCACTAAATTCAGTCTGTTGATACATCTTATCTTTTTCTTCCATTACCTTATATAATTTTTCATTTCCCATGATAACAACATCAATAACTCTTTTATCATCATATTGATAATGATCTTGTCTTAAAAAAGATATTCTTTCATCTTTATTAGTTATAACTTCACCAGTAGTAGTTTCAATCTCACCAGATAAAATCTTCAAAAAAGTTGATTTTCCAGAACCATTAGCACCAATCAATCCATAACAATTACCATTAGTAAATTTAATATTAACATCTTCAAACAAAGTTCTCTTTCCAAACTTTAAACTTACATTATTAACTTGTATCATTAATCATCACCTCAAATTAACCTTATTTTACTATAAGAAATTTTAATTAATATGCAACTATTTATAAAAAATAGATACTAATTTAGCAAATTCATACAAAATTATATCGCTTTTATTCATCGCAAAACTCTTTCCTACGGCTTTTCCACCAATTGTCAATGATGCAGCTATAGCAGCCACAGTTAAACTGACAAACAATAAATCATAACCAAATTTTTCTGCTATACCAACTGCAATCGTAGAAGATGCAGCACCTGATACAATTCCGCATATATCCCCAATAACATCATTACAAAAACTAGCAACTTTATCTGCATTCTTTTTAAATTTGACAGCCACTTTAGCACCAAACACACGACGTGAATTCATAGAATGAAAAACTTTTTCATCAGCACTCGTAACAGCAACACCAACAATATCAAATAATATACCAATAAAAATAAATATTAAAGTAACAACAATTCCACCAAAAATTGATAATTTAGGAATAGTCATTTGAGATATAAAAGAAAGAGAATATGATATAACAAATGTAATTATAATAATTTTAATTATCCATTTAATATCAACACGTTCTTTTCTTATTTTTTCCTTATTTTTAGTTTGCACCAACAAATTCTTAAATTCCGAATTTTTATAAAAAAACATTTCATCACCTATAATAATTATATCAAAAAAAAATAGTATATTATATACTATATTTGGTTCTATAATAAATAGTGTTGGTGAGTAAAATTGCTGACACTATTTTAGTCTATAAAAAAGAGTCATTTCA
>CALVIF010000100.1 GCA_944329395.1 uncultured Bacilli bacterium
CAACACCGATTAATTATCGATGTTGCCATAGTTAAGAACTTTTTATTTCGTGTATAAATTTATCAAGTCAGTTCTATCAGCGATCTTTTTTATTGTTTGATTATTTTTTTTTGAAATTTTTAAATAAATTATAAGTAAAATTGTTTAGTATAATGTCAAATTCTCCTATATATTCAGATACTACACAATTGAAACCTAGTTTATTTTCATTTAATTTACTATATTTGTTTTCTTTATTAAATGTTCCAGCAATACCACCAAGATTTATGTATTTATATTGTTTATTATAATATTCACATATCATTTCCCATTTTATTAAATATGATGGATTTAATGATTTATATTCTTCGCTGTAACCTTCTACAATTATATGTGCTGCATTATCATATTCTATTACCAATATCCCACCAATAACTATTCCCTGTGGATATTTTTTTAATAAATTTGTAGCCATGAGCATGTGATTTTTATAAACTGTTAGTAATTTATCTGATTCCATTTTTTTATTTAAAATATTTGTTCTATCTTTATTATTTAGATTAATATCTTGTATTTGTTCTGCTAATTGTTCATTTGTTATTACTTCTTCTTCATACATTTTTCTGCTATTAATTACAAAAGTTTCAGATTTAATTTTGGCATAATATATTATTGCATTATCTCCAAATTTTTTACATAGTTCTTCATAATATTTTAAAGGCTTTTTTTCTTTAAATTTAATAAAGTCATATAAGTTTGTAAGATCTTTTTCTTTAACTATTTCTAATCCAGCGTTTTCTGCTTTTCGTATTTTATTTCTTACATTTTTGTCAAAATTATTAAAAATCATTTCTAATGGTTTATTTAATAATATTAATGCTTCCCATCGTGGTTTTTCATTTTCAAAAAATAAATTTTTTCCTTTGTATTCAAAGCCTGCTGTAATTAAGTTTTCACAAATGATTTTTTCTTGATTATTTATATTAATAATATTTCCATCACTGCTTCTTATACTTATTGGTATATACGGATCCATTCTTAGTAACATAAACCCTTGCTTTCCTAGTACTTGCTTTAGTTTTTCAACTAATTTTCTTACTTTAGAAGAGTCAGAAAAATCAAATAATATTCCTCGAGGTGCATATGCAATTTTATTGTTCATAAAGACTTCTTTATATGTAATAAATGTTGCTCCAATAAGTTCATTATTTGAATTTGTAAAGCCAAGAAAATGTATATTATAGCCAAATTTTAGCATTGATTTTGCATATGACGATGTTTGATATAAACTTCTATAACGATGTTTTTGGGCAAATTTATCAAATTGATCAGGTCTTAATGTTACTAATTTCATATTTGAACTTCCTCCCATATTTTTATTAATTATAGCATAAATCACTGTTTTCTTTCAATATTCATTTCTATTTTGTAGTAGTTAAAAGGTGGAAAACGTAGTATAATTATATTGGTGATATAAATGTTTGAAAACAAAAAGATTCTTATTTTGGGACTGGCACGTAGTGGATATAGTGCTGCTAAAACATTGTGTTTAATGGGTAACGAAGTAATTTTAAACGATGCTAAAACAGAAGATAAATTAGATAAGGAACAAGTAAATGAGTTAAAAAAAATGGGTGTTAGATTAATTTTAGGTTCTCATCCAGATAATTTATTAGATAATTCATTTGATTTTTTAATTAAAAATCCTGGCGTTCCAATTAATCATAAATATGTAGTTAAAGCTAAGGAAATTGGTATTGAAGTTATAAACGAGGTTGAATTGGGGTATAGATTATTACCAAGTGATGTAAAAATTGTTGCTGTTACTGGAACTAATGGAAAGACAACAACAACAACATTGATTTATGAGTTGTTAAAAAGTGCATTTGGTGATAAAGTTCATTTGGCAGGTAATATAGGTTATCCATTGTGTAGTATACTTAATAAAATTAAAAGTGGCGATATATTGGTTATGGAAATTTCTTGCCAACAGCTTGAGAATTTAAATTTATTTAATCCTGATGTAGCAGTAATGACAAATTTAAGTCCAGCACATATTGATTTTTTTAATAGTTATGAAAATTATGTACGTGTTAAGACAAAATTGTTTAAAAATCAAAATTCTAGTAATGTTGCTATTTTAAATATTGATAATAATGATGTATTAAACAGTACTAAATTTATTAAATCTACTACTAAATATTTTTCTAGTAGTAGAGAAATAAATGGTGCTTATTTAAAAGATGGTAATATTTATTATTATGATGAATGTATTATGGATATTAAAAATATTTTTATTAGTGGGTTACATAATATAGAAAATTGCATGGCTGCGATAATGGCTGTAAAAGAATTTGGTGTTTCAAATTCTATTATTGAAGATGTTATTAGTAAATTTAGGGGTGTTGAACATAGATTAGAGTATGTTGATACAATAAGAGGTAGAAAGTTTTATAATGATACCGAAGCTACTAATATTAAATGTACTCAAATAGCATTGTCATCATTTAATGATCCAATTATTTTAATTTTGGGAGGTTTAGATAGAGGTCAAAATTTTAATGAATTATCTTTATATATGAAAAATGTTAAAGTCATTATTGGTATTGGGCAATGTCGCAATAAAGTTTTAGAGTTTGGTAGTTCTTTAAATATACCAACATTTATTTACGAACATTTGAGTGACGGTTTTGATAGGGCAGTTGATGAATCTTGTGAGGGGGACATAATATTATTAAGTCCTGCTTCTGCATCGTGGGATCAGTATAAAGAGTGTGAGGTAAGAGGAGCAGAATTTAAAAACAAAGTATACCATTTAAAAGAAGATGTTAGTATTTAGAAGGTATGTTTTTTGTTAGTGTAAAGAGTTTTGGGGATTTTTTTGGAATCTCCAAATGTAAGGATGATTTTTATCATTCTTTTTTATAATC
>CALVIF010000101.1 GCA_944329395.1 uncultured Bacilli bacterium
AACCTGAAGTAAAAAAAACAGAAAGCGGTAAAAAAGTTACTAATTTAACTTTAGCTGTTCCAAGAAGTTATAAAAATGAAAATGGAGAATATGATACTGATTTTATAAATTGTTCTTTATGGAATTCCATTGCAGAGAGTGTCTGTCAATATTGTCATAAAGGCGATTTAGTAGGTATCAAAGGAAGAATTCAAACAGATACTTATGAAAAAGATGGCGAAAAGAAATTTGCAATGCAATTAGTAGCAGAAAAAGTAACTTTCTTATCTAGTAAAGCAACTGAAAAAGAAGATGAAGAAGAAAAAGATTCTTCAAAAGATGAAATTGAAATGTAATTAAAAGAAAAGTAAAAGCAAAGGATGATCGCGACATTTCTTTGCTTTTTTCTTTACTATTTTTAGGAGGAAAAAGTATGAATTTATTTTATGAATTAATCAGAGATGATGCTGGAAAAATGATTAAACATGAAAGAAGAGCTTGGGGAATGTCTAGAAGAAGATTAGCTAAACTTTCTTTTACTGATCCTGAAACTATTGAAAGTATTGAAAAAGGTTATGTATGCATGATGGATTTTAATATGTTAATGAATATTAGTAAAGCTTTGCAAGTTGATCCATTTATGTTTTTCAATAAAGATTTAACGGAAGATAAAATTATTAAACTAATTTTAGGGGAGGATTAATATGAAGTATATTAGTTTATTGAAAATTAGTCATTTAGAAGGTGGAGAATATGATGTTAATTCAATTCTAAATGCTATTAAGACTTTAACTAATTGGTGTTTATCAATAGGTATTGCAGCTGCAGGTGTTTCATTAGTTGTTGGTTTTATTTTATATGCAATTGCTGATGTTGATAAGAAAGCTCAAGTTAAACAAAGAATAATTCAAACCTTATTAGGTATTGCTGGAATTATATTAGCAATATCTTTAGTAAATTTAATAATAGATTTATTTTAAAAGGGGTGATGATAAGTGTTAAATAAAGCACTTGATTTACTTAGAACCTTAGGATGGGGTATTGTAAATTTTATATATTCATTAATAGATAGTTTGTTTGATATATTAAGAGAAATAAATGCTCTTGATATAGTAAACTCTGTATCTAATGATTCGATGTTTAAAAATTTATATACTGGGATAATGGCAATTGCTGTTACATTATTAGGACTTTTTGCTATATGGACATTCGTTAAAAAAGTATTAGATTCTGATGAGGGAATGTCTTTTGAGCAAATAATAAGAGAAATTATTAAATGTGGATTCTTAGTATTGTTATCAACTTTTTTATTAGTTCAAAGTTCAACTTTATCGATTAAACTTAGTGGATATACCGCTACCGCATTTACATCAAATAATATGTCGTTAGCTGATAATATGCTTACACAATACATTACATATACAGATAGTTATAAAGTATCAGATGAATTTAAAAAGGAAGATATTTCAACATATTTAAAAAATGATACTTTTACAAATAAGAAAATGTATAATGATAAATTCACCACGAATGATAGATGGATATTGCCAGATGAAGAAGAATATAAGTATTCAATAAATTGGATAATGGCAATTATTATAGGTGGCTTCTTTTTGTATGCATTATTTTTTAGTGGAATGATGCTTGCAAGAAGACAAATAGAATTTTTATTTTTATTCGTTGCTTCTCCAATTATTATTGCAACTTCAATTGGTGTCAAAGAAAGAAGGAGTGCATTATATCAACAATTAGTATCTTTAATCTTACAAGGTGCAGTAGTTATGTTAATAATTGGACTTTCAGCTATATTGATGAAGAATATTCAAGAGACTACATTTTTTGCAAATTCGGATGTAAAAGATATGGTTATAAAATCTATTTTATATATTGGATGTGGTTCATTTTTATTAACTGGTTCTCATACAGTAAATAGATTTATTGGTGGAAATGTATCTGCTAATAGTGGTAGAGAACAATTAATGTCATTAATGAGTTTTGGTAATACGGTTAAAACAGGAGCAGTAGTAGGTGGATTAGCAGGTGTAGGAACTGGATTAGTAGGAGCAGGTTTAATATCATCTGGTGTTGGTAAAGTTGGAGGAAATAAATTAGTAGAGAATACAGGTAAGGCAATAGCCAACTTCGGTAAAAATATTAGTGCAAATTCGGAAAGTGGAAGTTTTAAAAGCTCAATTGGTAATACCATTAGTAAATTTGGAACAAGTATGAGTAATAAGACTCCATCTAGATTAGGAAAATCATTAAGAACAAGTGGATATAGAAAAGTTGGAGACGCTATTAGTACAATGGATCCAACTAAAAATATATATCGTAGAAGATATAATAGTTCAAGGAGGATTTAATGTATATAACAGTAAAGAGTTTAAAGAAAACTTTAGGTAAATATATAGAATTAACTGATTTATATATAGGGTTACCTAGTTTAATTTTGTTTATAATTTTATTTTCAATTTCATCTACTAGAATTTTATCACTAGTATTTATTTCTATTGTTTTATTTTTAATGATTCCTATAAATTTATCTAAGAAAAATAGAATGTATAAAGTTATGTATTTAGTATTTAAATATCTTTTTAAGTGTAAGGAATATATTTTTAGAAAATAGCATAAAAAAATGGAAAAATATGCCAATAAATGTTATAATAGAAAACAATTTTAAGCTTTTATATTATAAGAAACAAATTGGCAGGTGATTTATTTATGGAAAAAGGAGAAAAAAAAGGAAATTATTTATTAAAGGATAGTGCTTTAAGTGAAACTGATGTAAAATATGATTTTTTTAAGCATGAAGATTTATCTAATGAAATTGCAGAATTATTATTAAATGATAAATTTGAACCACCATATAATATTGCTTTAATTGGTAAATGGGGACTAGGAAAAACAAGTTTACTTAATTTACTTA
>CALVIF010000102.1 GCA_944329395.1 uncultured Bacilli bacterium
CAATATGAAATAATGGACAAAATCTAACCTCTGCATATATAACATCGTCATCAACTAATTTTTTTCCAAGAAGATAGGAAAAATTTTCGATATTGTTTAAGTCTTGTAATAAATTAATTGGTAAGCTAAATTTTTCTAAATATTCAGTCAAATTATTAACATTATCTGCAACTAAATCTTTAGTTACGCTTCTTCCTACTAATTGAGAAGCATATTCTATATCACAAGAACCATCTAAATGTAAATGTAATTCAATTTTTTTCATAGCCACACATCCTTACAAAAATTATATCATATAAAATAATTTTTAAAATAGTCATAAATAAATAATGTTTTTATGAAAAAAACAAATTAAAAATAT
Source organism: uncultured Bacilli bacterium (assembly GCA_944329395.1). Classification (GTDB taxonomy): domain Bacteria; phylum Bacillota_I; class Bacilli_A; order RF39; family UBA660; genus CAG-877. The sequence continues at coordinate 362 of CALVIF010000102.1, forward strand.
GATATAATAAAAATAGAGGTGAGTATATGAACTCTTTAAATCAACAACAAGCTATACAAAATTTAATAATAAAAACATCAAGTAAAGAAAAAAATATAACTGAAGATCAACTTGAATTACTAAAAGAATTATATATGGATGATAAAAGAAACTTAAATGACATAAAACCAGAAATATATAGTTATTATTCATCTATAGACATGGTAAATACTAAAACAAGTATGAAAAAAATAAAAAATAAAAATATTTATGATCTTAATATTCAAAATTCAACTAAAGGAATTTATTTAGGTGAAACTCAAATTGATTTAATAACAATAACAGAAATAAAAAGTATAGACCAATTGTTAGATTTTATTGAAAATTGTGCACAAATAAAATACTCAAAAGCCGAACTTCGCCAATTATGCAAAATGGAACTTACTCTTGCCAAAAGAAAAGTTTTTGATGATTATAGAAACACTTTAACTAGAAAAATTGATATAGAAAAAGACCCCACTATAAATTTAAGAAAAAAGTTTGAATTATTAGGACTTGAAGAAGAAATAATTGATAAAACAATTGAATTATATAAAAAAGGAAAAGCCCAACAAGCAATTGATTATATCACTTTAAAAACAAGTTCAAATTATAAATATATTTTAGATCAAGATTTCAAACTACATAATTTGGATTATGATAATGTGAAATGTTCAACTTACGAAGAAATAGCATCTTTATCAAAGAAAATATTATCATTTGATATTATTACAATAGTTTCTGGAAGATATCAGTTAGTAATGAATAATGGAGAATTTAATTCCTATCATATTAAAAGAGATTTAGATTTTTGTTTAGAACACAATATTCAAGTTAGATACCATAGCTTATTAACAAAAGAAATGCTAAATACATTTGAAAATATTAAAAAAACTGAAATAATAAAAAAATTACGCAACTATATTTCCTCATCAATTAACTTTATAAATTCATATAACCATAACAATAAATTGTTTGATGGAAGACAAGTAATAACAGAGGTTGTTGTTTTTGATGAATTAATAAATCTAAAAAAGGATAAAACCTCATCAACAGCTTACTATAATATTTGGGAACAATTAGGATTAACTATGGAAGATTTAATATATATATTTACCCCAGCTATAAAAAATAAACCATCAGGAGTAAAATATATATATAATGAATCATTTGTTGAAACAAAAGAAAAACGACAAATTCAATTATCATTAGCTAAGCAAATAAAATTAAAAGTGCCAGAATTAATTGATATTTTTGGTACTAAAATGCATATTACAACTAGATTTACCACACCAACAATAGAAAATACATTTTTGGATTTAAAAAAATTTAATGAAGAAACTGGCATTGAATTAGCTATTACAGAATTTAATTTACATATTCCAGAAATAACCATAGATAAATTAATTAATTTAGGTAAAACAGAAAAAGAAATAGAAGAGTATGCTATGTATGCTAAAATAGAACAATTAAATAGAATTAATTTATTAATTGAAAAAGTTAAGATAAAGTTTATTGGAATAACATATTGGTCACTAACAAACAGCATGGATTATAATAAAAGAAAAACTTTAAAACAAACTTTATATGGTGGATTATTTGGAAATACATTATTACCAAAAGCAATAAATGAAATAGTTAATTTACCAGATTTTACAAGACCTAGTGATATAAAAGATATATCAGATAATTATAATATCTTAAATAATATCTTAGAAAACGAACCCATAATTATTCCAACAATTTCAGAAGAAATATTATCTCAATAAAATCTTAATTAAAACTTTTCAAAACAAGTTGTTCTAAAAATATTATGCAAAGTATTAATCAAACATATAAAATAAGTAATTATAAAAAGCAATTTAAATTATTAAATTGTTTTTTTAAAATAAAAATTAATAAATATAATAATATAAAAAATGAAATTGTATAATTGTTAAATAATATATTTTGATAATCAATAATTATAATGTAAAATTACTTTCTATAAATTGATCATTCTTAAATTATTTAAAGTATTTAATTAAGAAATTAAACATATATTAGAATAATAAATATTTTATATATTTTCTACTATTATTAGACATAAAGTTTACCTTGACTTTTTAATAATTTATGATAAAATTGATAAATGCAAAAAGAGGGGGATAAAATATTATGGATTATTTTAATTTTTTAGTACGTATTTCGGTATGTTTTATTTTAGGATCTTTAATTGGAGTAGAGAGACAATATCGCCGTAAAATAGCAGGAATTAGAACAATAGTCTTAGTTTCTTTAGGAGCATTTTTATTTGTGTCTATTTCTAGTCTTTCACCAGCAGGTGACATTACACGTATTGCAGCTCAAGTAGTTTCTGGAATTGGTTTTTTAGGCGCAGGTGTTATCTTAAGAGATGGAACAAATATTAAAGGAATAAATACAGCAGCTACATTATGGTGTAGTGCCGCAATTGGTTCATTAACTGCCCTTGGATTA
>CALVIF010000103.1 GCA_944329395.1 uncultured Bacilli bacterium
ACAGAATTTTTAAAATCAAAAAATTTAATAAATTAATAATAGTAGATTAATTCTACTTTTATGATGTTATAATAAGAAAAAATTATTAGGTGAATATATGGAATATAAAATTATAAATGGCTCAATTACTTATGGACCAACAACCATTTTAGAACAAATAAATTTTGAAATAAAAAATAATGATAAAATTGCTATAGTAGGTCGAAATGGTAGTGGTAAAACTTCATTACTAAAATCCTTAATTGATAATGATTTACTAGAAACAGGAATAGGTGATGAAAAATTTCAAATAATTAAAATTGGTAAACCAACAATTGGTTATCAAACACAACATGTTTTTTCAGATTTAACAGAAACTTTACTTAATGAAATTTTAAAAGTCTATAGTCCAATTTTAAAATTAGAAAATAAACTTAAAATTCTTGAAAAACAGTTAGAAGAAAATGCTACTTCAAAAACAGTAGAAGACTATATAAACACTTTAGAAACATATAAAATACTAGGTGGATATTCATACAAATCAGAATATGAACAAGCTCTTTTAAAATTTGGTTTTTCTGAAGATGATAAAAAAAAGAAGCTTAGTCAGTTTTCGGGAGGACAACAAACAAAAATAGCTTTTTTAAAATTACTTTTAAGTAAACCAGATATTCTACTTTTAGATGAACCAACTAACCACCTAGATATTACAACTATTGAATGGTTAGAAAAATATTTAAGTAATTATCCAAAAGCAGTCGTAATTGTATCGCATGACCGTATGTTTTTAGACAAAATAGTAAATAAAGTTTATGAAATAGAGTATGCCTCATTAACAAAATATAAAGGCAATTATTCTTCTTTTGAACAACAAAAAAAGGAAAATTACGAAAAACAACAAATAGACTATGAATATCAACAAAAAGAAATAAAACGACTTCAAAGTATTGCTGATAGATTTCGTTATAAACCAAGTAAAGCAAAAATGGCTATGTCAAAACTAAAGAAAATAGAACAAATGACTAAAATATCCAAACCATTAAAATATGATTTAAAAACATTTAATACTACCTTAAAAGCTAAAACAGAAAGTAGTAATATAGTTTTATCTACTAAAGATTTAGAAATAGGCTACAATAATCAAGTATTAGCCAAAGTTAATTTTGAATTATATAAAGGCCAAAAACTGGCTATAATTGGTGATAATGGTAAGGGAAAGTCAACCTTAATTAAAACATTAATGGGAACTCTTCCAAAAATTAGCGGTAAAGTAAGTTATGGTTTTAATGTAAAAATAGCATATTTTGATCAACAATTAGAATTTATAAATGAAAAAAATACAGTTTATGAAGAATATTTTCAAACATTTCCTAACGAAGATCCTCTTCAAATAAGAAAGACTCTAGGATGCTTTATGTTTACAGGAGATGATGTTTTTAAACAAATTGAAAATTTATCAGGTGGCGAAAAAGTTAGATTAGCTCTTTGTAAAATACTAAAAACATCTCCCAATTTACTTCTATTAGATGAACCAACTAATCATTTAGATATTATCGGTAAAGAAAGTCTTGAAGACTTATTAGTAAATTATAACGGTTCAATAATATTTGTATCCCATGATCGCTATTTTATTAATAAAATAGCTGATTCTCTTTTAGTTTTTGAAAACAATAAAGTTATATATTTTAAAGATAAATATGAAAAATATTTATCAACAAAAAAAGAAACAATAGAAGAACAAGAAACTAATAAAACATCATCAAAAAAGGAAACTACATCACCATCAACAAAAACAAAAAATAATTCATTAATTAGAAAAATAGAAAAAGAAATTGATCAAAAAGAAAAAAAGAAAAAAGAAATAGAGATGATGATGTTAGATGAAAATGTATATAATGATTACAAAAAGATGAATGAGCTTCAACAAATCTTATCTAAAATAGATAATGAATTAGAAGAAAAACTATTAGAATGGGAAAAATTATGTAGTTAAAAAATAAAAAAGAAAGGATAAAAAATGATTGTAAAATTAAAAAATGAAGTAATTTTTAAAAATAAAAATCCCTTAGAAATACAAAAAAGTAAAACTCTACAAGAAAAGATTATTTCTACATGGCAACAATTATGTAGTAATAATGATAACGTTTTTAATGGTGATATTTATACAGTTACTAACATAATTACAACAAAAGATCGCTACGAATTAGAATTAGGCAAAGCTAAATTTGCTGATTTAGTTTATGCAAAAAATAATTCGGATTTAAAAATTTATTCATTATTTACAGCAGCACTTTTTAAAACAAAAGATGATTATTATATAGTAGCTAAAGATAACACAAAAAGATTAAATCTTTTTGGTGGAATGGCAAGTGATAATGATTTTGAAAACAATATATTTATACCATACCTATGTTTAAAAAGAGAATTAAAAGAAGAACTAGGAATTTCTATTGATGATAAAAATATAATTAATTCTTATTATCCTAAATTTTTAAAAATTCCTAATAAAGATGAAAACATGTTTCCAGTTGGTATAATATATATTGTAAATTTAAATTATACAAAAGAAGAATTTATAAAATATTTTAATAAGTATAAAAATAGTTTTGATAAAGAAATAATAGAAATATTATTTTATACCAAAAATAATTATCTTGATATTTATAAAGAAGAAAATATTAGAGAATATATAGTTGAAGTTATAAAATTATTAGAAACTTAAAAAAAGTAATTTCAATTAATAGGAGAATTTATGAATAAAGTTTTAGAAATAAAAAAATTAACCAAATATTATGGTAAAACACTAGGTGTAAAAGATTTATCAATTAGTTTAACTAAAGGAGAAATTTTTGGTTTTATTGGTCCAAATGGAGCTGGA
>CALVIF010000104.1 GCA_944329395.1 uncultured Bacilli bacterium
AATGTTATAATACCTAATAATGTAAAAGTTATAGAAAAAAATGCTTTTTACTATACATCTATTAAGCATGTAGAGTTTCCAGAAGGATTAACAACAATAGGTGAATCAGCTTTTCAATGCAAGCTTGAAGGAACAATAGAAATTCCTTCTACAGTTACTTCAATTGGCAAGAATGCTTTTACTAAAAATGCATCAAATAATATGAACTTAACAAAAATAATAAATAAAACAGGTAAAAGCTTTGACTGGAAATCAATTACAGGTGGACCTACAACAGCAACATTTGAAACAGGAATAATTGAGAACTGGTATGGAAATATTGAAGTTGTTAAAGAATGAGAATAAAAACAATAAGAAAAAGCAATGACAAAACATTGCTTTTTATTTGAAATAATACACAAAATAAATTATAATTAATAAGAATAATAGGAGTGAGTACATGAAAAATAATAAAGGTTTTACTTTAGTAGAATTACTTGCTGTTATTGTAATTATGGGAATTTTAATGATGGTGGCAATTCCAGCTATAACAAGAACAATTGAAAATTCAAGAAAAGATACTTTTATTGATATTGCGAAAGCTTATGCTAATGCAGTAAGAAACTTATGGACAACAGATGCAATGCAATGTGGAAGTAGTAATAGTTATGCATCAGCAATGGATGATGGAGACTATTATATTTTAATTGATACAGCTGATGAAAATAGATTAAGTGTACTAGATCAAGGAGGAAAATCTTCTTGGGGAAATAGGAATGTTAAAGGGTATGTTAGAGTAAATATATCAACAGTAGGTGATAAAAAGATTACAAAATTTTATGTTGCTTTATCAGATGGAACACATGGAGTATATGATGATTTAGGAAACAGTAAAGAAGCTGATAAATTAGTAAGGGGAGATATCTTAATGAATTTAAGTGAATCTTCACAAGCTGAAATTTTGGCTAAGATTCAAACAGAACTATTTGTAAGTGGAAACTTCACAACTTGCAGTGAAGACGGAGGAAATTGGAATGTAACTCCGCCAGCATTATTTTCAACAGACACATAGAATACGATAGTAGATGCGGTAAGAAAAGGTAATACAGACTTATATAATGTTGGCGATGAAAAAGAAGTAACTTTAACAGGAACAGGTGATTTAGGTCAGACACTAACATTAAGAATAGTTAATAAATCAACTCCAGCAGAATGTGAAACATCGGGCTTTTCACAAACAGCCTGCGGCTTTGTTTTAGAATTTAAAGATGTTATAACAAAACATGTAATGAATAATTATAATACTAATTTAGGAGGTTGGCCTGCAGCATTAATGAGAACCTATGTTAATAGTGAGGTTTATAATGCATTACCTAGTGAATTAAAAATGGCATAATTAATACATTTGTAGTGTCAGGACATGGTCTAGACGATTCTAGTAATTTTACCTCAACTGATAAGTTGTATTTGTTAGCAACTAAGGAAGCTAACATGTCAACGCCATATGATTTAGCACAATCAAATACAAGAATATTAGATTTTTATCAAAGAAAAGGTAACCCCGATAGAATAAAAAATCTAAATGGTATAGCAAGTTACTGGTGGTTGCGCACGGCCTATTCCAACGGTAGTATTAATTTCTACGGTGTAAATGCATCATTCGGTTATTGGTATTACTATTATGCTACTGATTTCAAAGGTGTAGCACCAGCTTTCAGGATAGGATAAAAATAGCAAAGATTTTTTCTATTAAATTAAACTATTAGACCCATATCTAATAGTTTTTATTTCCATTAATTTACTAAATAGTTTTATACATGTTATAATAAATACGGTGATAAATATGAAAACAATTGTCATTGTTGGTGGAGGCGCATCAGGTCTAATAGCATCCATTTATGCAAAAAATGATAATACAGAAGTTATTTTATTAGAAAGAAATAAAGAATGCGGAAAAAAACTACTAGCAACAGGTAATGGTCGTTGTAATTATTGGAATTCTAATCAAGACTTAAGTCATTATAACAGTAATAATAAAGAACTTTTAGGCTCAGTAATTACCTCCGATAATCAAAAAGAAATAATGGACTTTTTTTATAAAATAGGTATAATCCCTAAAATAAAAAATGACTATTATTATCCATATTCTAATCAAGCTAAAAGTATTAAAGATGCTCTTATAGTTGAAGCTAAGAAAAAAGGTGTTAAAATCTATAATGATTGCTTTGTTTCAAAAATAGCTTTTAAAAATAAAAAATTTATTATTAATTCTAATATTGATCAATATGTTTCTGATTGTCTAATAATTGCTACAGGTTCAAAGGCATCTCCTAAAACAGGTTCAGATGGAAATGGATATAATCTCATTTCTCAATTATCTCACAGTATAATAGAACCATTACCAGCCCTTGTTCAACTTCGCGGTAATGAAAAATACTTTAAAGATTGGGCTGGTATTAGAAGTGATGTTAAAATTAAACTTTATTCCAATGATCAATTTATTAAAGAAGAAACAGGCGAAATACAATTAACTGACTATGGTATTAGTGGAATATGTACATTTAACTTAAGTCGTTTTGTAAGCCGTAATTTAAAGGAAAACAAAAAACAATATGTCTATATAAATTTTTTACCATTTCTTAATACAAATATATACGAATGGTTTAATCAAAGAGCAAACATTTTAGAAAATAGAAATATTTTTGAACTATTAGAAGGAGTATTAAATAATAAATTAATAACTGTAATTTTACAAATATGTAAAATAGATTTAAAAAAGACTTATCAAGATTTAAATAATGCTGAAAAAAAATTATTAATTGAAAAAATAACAAATTTTAAACTAGAAATAACAGGAACAAATTC
>CALVIF010000105.1 GCA_944329395.1 uncultured Bacilli bacterium
TGGCATACTAAGATATATTCTATCATAACATTTTCTCTGTACTGATTAAAAACGCACTTTCCTTATAGATAAAAAAGACATTAAAAATTTAATGTCTTTTTTTTATAAATTTATATTTACTTATTAAAATTAATAAACGAATTAAAATATATTAAATTTAATTATTATTTTTCTTACAAATATTTGCAAGACGGCAATTCATACACTCCGGTTTAATAGCTTTACAATAATATCTTCCAAATAAAACCATTTGTAAATGTCTCCTAGCCCAAACATCCCTATTAAATAACTTCATTAGCTTAATTTCTATAGTTCCAACATTGTCATCATTAGAAACTAATCCCAAACGCTTAGAAACTCTTTCAACATGAGTGTCAACTGCAATAAAAGGATCATTATAAAACTCACTCAAAAAAACATTTGCAGTTTTTCTCCCAACTCCTGGAAAACTTTCCAAAATGTCTCTATCTCTAGGTACAACTCCATCATATTTCTCTTCTAAAATAGATGCAATTTCAACAAGATACCTAGCTTTTTTTCTAAAAGAACCAATGGGCCTAATAATATTTTCCAAATCGACAATAGATGCATTTTTTAAATCACTAAGATTTGGATATTTTGAAAATATAATTGGCGTAATTGTATTAACCTTTTTATCAGTTGATTGTGCACTCAAAACAATTGACATTAATAATTGATAATCATTATTATAAACAAGCTCACATTTAGGATCAGGAAATAAAAACTCTAAATATTCCTCAATTTTATTCATCTTCATCAAACCAATTCCATTCTACAATATCTAAATCAACATCACTATCATCATTTTTTACTTTATTCCTCTTTTTCCTATGATTTTCAACATCAGCAACATTTTTAATTCCTAATTTCCCCCATTCATATAAAATTTTATCAATATAACGCAAATTAGAAACACCATTAAAAGTAGCTTCCTTTATTGCTTCCTTAATCAAATCCTCATTCATATCGCCATCAAGCCATGCCTTTATAATTTCATACTCAATTGGACTAAGTGTCCTTCCAAACTCTTTTTCAACAATTTCAAAAATATTGGAACCATCACTTTTTGAACATTGATTAACCTCTTCCATCATAATTAAAGATAATTTATTATAAAAATCATCAAGTAAAACAAACTCTTCCATCAAACCCTTATCGTTTTTTAAAACCTCAACCCTTATAAACTTTTTTTCAGTCAATATACTTATATATTCCATAACTTCCGTAAGTTCAATATTCAAATCACTACAAAATTTAGCTGGATTAAATATCAAATTATCACCTAAGCCATATAAATACATCAAAAAAATAAATTCACCTAACTTTAAATTAAGCTTTTTATAAGACTGTAACATAAAAAGAGGAATAACCAAATTACCTTGTTTAAACAAAGAAATTAATTTTGAACCTTTAATAAAAACCATCCCCAATCAAACTAAAAATTATAATATCATATACAATAAACAAAAACTACATAATATTATATTAATTTTTATATTTATCAACTACATATTTTATAATAGCATCCTTTTCATTAGGCAACTTTCTGTATAATACATTATAAATAATATCATTATATATATCACCTAAATACTTCCCAGGTTTTCTTTTTAATATATTAGTAATATCACAACACTCAATATCCAAATCTCTCTTAGAATGAATTGGCAATAAAGCATATGAAGAAGTAATTTCTTTTTTGTCTAACCCCTTTATATCACCAGCAACACTATTAACATATAGACCATACTTATATAAAGTCATTGGATCTAAATTATTAAATTTTAAAGCTTCGTTAACATTTTTTATCAACTCTAACTCGCTACTAGAAAAAGGATACTTATCAACAACATTTAGAATACTCCAAGCAGAAATTGCACTATCAATATGTGTAATATCTTTCAATCTATCAAGTTCAAGCTCAGTATCTAATCCAAGTTGTAATAATAACTTTACACCTTTCATATTATTACTACAACTAAAAATTCTATCAAGCTCACTTTTTTTTCGATAATATGACAAATTACGTAATAAATATTTAGTGCTTAAAATACCATCTAAAATATCATCATCTAAATTAAAGTCAAGAATTGTTGCAAAACGTACCGCACGCAAAATACGCAAACAATCTTCTTCAAATCTTTGTCTTGCTGTTCCTACAGTTTTAATCAACTTATTTTCAATATCTATCCTTCCACCTAATAAATCTATAATCTCCCCATCAGAATTCATACAAAGTGTATTTATAGTAAAATCTCTTCTTAACAAATCAACATATAAATCATTAACATATTGAATTTTATCTGGTCTACGATTATCAATGTAATTTATTTCTTTTCTAAAAGTGGTAATTTCAAATAATACACCATTTTTAATAACTTTAACTGAACCATAATCCTCCGTTGGTAAACAACTATCTTCAAATATTTCTTTTATTTGCTTAGGTGTAGCATTAGTTGCAATATCAATATCATTTGATTTAATTCCCAATATATGATCTCTAACAAACCCGCCAACTATATATGACTCGTACCCATAAGAATTAATTTCCTTAAGAACTTTTAATGCCAACTGTAACAAATATATCACCTAAATCTTTCTAAATATATTATACCAAAATTAATAGAATCAAACAACAAAACAAAAAAAACAATTGTAAAGAACACACAATTAAATTTCTCAAATATATCTGTTTATAAAAAAAAGAACCTTAATTGATATGAACCCCATTTCTTGGACAAAATAGAAATGGGGTTTTTATATGTCAAAATTAAGTTACGAAGATAAACTA
>CALVIF010000106.1 GCA_944329395.1 uncultured Bacilli bacterium
TTTCACATTGTTTATACATATCTAAATAGTAAGTATTTGGTTTAAATACTAATTTTTTGGGTGTTAATATCTCTGATTTAATCCAAGCTACCAAAAATTGTTCTGCTGTCATTCCATTGTATTTTACAAATCCTAATAATGCAAAAGGAACTGCACCTGCCATACATAACCACGATACCGTTCCTGTATTATTTAATATTGGTTTGAATATAAAATATATTCCTACTGCTACACCACAAGCAAGTCCTGAACATATAAATTGTCTTAAAGATAAGCCAAAAAATATTTTTTCACTATATTGCCTTATTTCTTTATTTATCTTAACTTCCATAAATAACTATCTCTCCTTTCCTATAATCCCATCATTTCACGAACTACTCTATCACTCATTTTTACTGTTCCAACTAATACTAACATATTAAAAACAAGTTCCCCTATATAGCTCCATACTTGTGTTGTAGCAGGTAAACTTGTATTAACTGCTGGTGGGTTTGAAGCAAACAATGAAAAAATTATGCAAGCAAGTACAATTATTGCTCCCTCCATACATACTGAAACATAGGATTTTATAAAACTTTTCCCAACATTTTGTGATGGCTCTCCTGCAAACGCTGATAAAGGAATTGGTGCTATTGCTGTATATAAATAAAGTTTAAAGAATCTACCATAAACACTCATTATCATTACAAAAGATAAAACTGTTACAAGTAGTCCTCCGTATAAGTGTAACTGCCCATAAAGGTATGCTCTCGAAAAATCCGACAACTCTCTATCGTTGTTATTAGTTCTTGTGGTAATACTGTATTACTACTTTCTCCAAAACCTGCTGAAGTCATAATCGTTGATATTATTCCTTGTACTATTTCAAATATTGCTAGCATTAAATCTAATCCATAAACAACTATTGTATATGCTATTGCAAAACGTAAAAATAGTTTAAAAGCGTGTTCTGGCTTTTTTACCTCTGAAAATGAATTACAAGTTTTAATAACACCTACTAAAAAGAAAATAACAAGTAATGCCAAACCGTATTGCTTGCAATGCACCGTGTATATTTACAATTACTTCCCAAATACCTCCACCTTTAAAGTTTTCTGGTGTTTGCGTTACTAATTGCCATATTTCACTTAATTTTCCATTCCAAGTATCTATTGCATTTTGTAGGTTTCCTACGATCCAATTATCGCTCAAAATTTATCGCCTCCTTTTATGAGAAGGCAATTCTTTATCTGTTTTTCTTAAAAACTTAACCTAATATTAGTTCTAATATTTGTTTCGCAAAAGCTATTATTACACCACCAGCAAGAGTCATAAAACCGATTCGCTCTTTGAGATGGGTCGTGTGATTTAATAGCCATACCTATTTGCACAATTCCCCATAACAACAAAATTGCACCTATTGCTCCTATAATTTGATACATAAATTCTTTCAAATTATCTATAACTACTAATGGATTATCTGTTGCAAATACTGTATTATTTCCTACCACCAATACAGTTACAACTGTCATTACCTTTAGTCCTATACCTAATAATCTTTTTTTATTTAATTTATTTTTCATTTTCAAAAACCTCTCTTTCTGAGAGAGATTTCTTCTCATAATGTTTTCTTTTTAATTATCTTGTTTTTCCAATAAATAATTATCTATTTCTTCATCAATTAAAATTTCATCTGCTATATCTTGATACTTTTTGTCTTTAATACCCTTTACATTGGTATCTATTGATATAGTTGCTACGGAATTTTCAGTTTTTCCGTGAATATAAGGTTTATAGCCTCCATCTTCTGTTAGTTTAATATTATGGTGTTTAAAAGTATTGTATTTTTTATCTATTATTGGTCTTTCTCCACGAATAAATAGTAAAGCATATTGGTTATCGAGCATTCTAACTTCATCAGGTGTCATTAGTTCTCTTCCTGCAATTTGATAATTCGTTGAGTAACTTCCACTATGTCCAGTTGATTTTCCATAAGTATTTGTATCTATTGTTTCTTTTCCTAAAAGTTCACTAATATACTTGTGTGTTGATTGCTCATTTCCACCTAAATATAAAAGTTCATCACAATTTCCGTACAATGCTTTCCCATTGTTTTTCAAACAGCGTCTTAAGTTGTGCGAGATTTTGTAGTATAATACTTACTGAAATTCCGTCTTGAACGCATAGTAGCGAGTATCTTATCGAAGTCATCTGGCAAACTTACATTCGCAAATTCATCCATTATAAAATGAACATTTACAGGTAATGCACCTTTATATTTATGGTCTGCAACATAGAATAACTGTTGAAATAATTGCGTATATAACATTGATACAATAAAATTAAAAGATGTGTCATTATCTGGTATTAAAGCAAATAATGCTACTTTCTTTTCTCCTATACTACCTAAATCTAATTCATCATCCATTGTTAAATTTGCTAAATCTTTTAAATTAAACTTTTCTAACCTAGACGCAAGTGTTACTTGAATTGATTTTAGTGTTTTTGCAGAGCCTGAGTGATAACTTCTATAATATTTCAATGCTATATGCTGTGGATTTATTTCTTCTATCATATTGAATAAAGTATCTAATGGACTTTCATATTCATCATCATCTTCTTTTACATCTCCTGCCCTCAATAGTTCCAATACCATATCAAAATTTTGCTCATACTCTGGTGCTTCATATTTTAATAGGAAGATTAAAGACATCAGTAACATTGACGCTGCAGTATCCCAGAATGGGTCATTACTTTGACTTCCGTTTTGGTGTTGTACTCTTAAA
>CALVIF010000107.1 GCA_944329395.1 uncultured Bacilli bacterium
AATGGCAGGGGATGAGAGAATCGAACTCCCAACAGTGGTTTTGGAGACCATTATTATACCATTTAACTAATCCCCTATAATATAACAGAACAAAAAAATTATAGCATAAATAGTTATTAGTTTCAAGTAAAAACTAAAAAAATACTACAGTATTAACTGTAGCATATTTATTTAGCAGCTTTTTTTTCTTTATCATTAACTATATTAATTTTAATGTCGTCATTAAAAGCAGAATAAGACCCCATAATTGGATTAATAATTGCTTCATCACTTACTATATTAGAATCAATATTATTAAAATAGCTAACATCAAAAACAGTAGAGTTAAATTTTTCAGCTAGGCTCTCTAATGTATCAGTAGAATTAGCACGGTATACTAAATCATCATTACCAGCAACAGCAATATACAAAGTATATCTTGCAAGGCTTTCTTTAATAATATCAACAGTATCTTCTACACTAGGCTGATTTGTTCCAAAAGCAATAGTTACAAAACTAATATTTTTACCTTGTTCAATACTACTCTCAGTTTGACTAGGAATCCTTGTACTAATTCCTTGTTCATTTTGTTGATATCCTCTTTTTCCACAAATAATACCACTACATTCAATTTTTCTCGATTTAAGAGTAGTTTCTATAGCAAGAGCTAATGCATCAGAATTATCACTACGATCATTTTCGTAAGATCCAATAACACTAATTTTAGGACCAGAGACATATTGCTGATCTAGTGTCACAACGACAGAATTATCAAAATTTAAATTGTTTCCTTGTCGTGTTAATTTATACTTTATACCATCAGCATCAAATTGACTACAAATAGCCTCAATAAAAGAATCACTACAATTATCATCGTTAATAATTAAATTTAAATTATTAATATCATCTAATAAAACTTCTACACAACCAAACATATTATTCCCATCACTATCTACTAAAGAAAAAACATCTAATTCATCATTATGTTGAGATTTATTATAAGAATGATAGTTATCAGAGCTATCAAAAAAGTCTACATTGTCATTTAAATTAAAATTATGGTTCAATCTATCACCTCAATTATAAGTATAAATTAATTCTATGTTAATGTCAAAAAGATAAAAAAATAATGTAAAAAAGACATAATGAAATATAAAACTATACAAAGAAAAATAATAGTGGTAAAATTAAATAGTGTAAAACAATTTACAATATAGTCAAAAAAATAAAGATAAAGATGTGATAGAAAAATATCACATTTAAGAATGGGAGATAAGATGAAAGTAGGAGTTTTTGGTTGTGGCGCTTATGGAATGGCCTTAAGCAGTATTTTGTGGGCCAATAAATGCGATATAACAATGTGGACAAAATTTGTAGAAGAAAAAGACAATTTAGAAAAAACAAGAAAAAACGAGAAATTATTACCAAATTTTGAGTTGCCACTAGACGTAAAGTTGACAACTAATGTTGAGGAGTGTATAAAAGACAAAGATTTATTAATAATTGCAATACCAGCAGCATATATTGATTCTTTATGTATAGCTATGAAACCATATATAGACAATAATCATATTTTAATAGCTACAAAAGGAATTGAACAAGATACAGGATTATTTATTAATCAAATTTTAGAAAAATATCTTAATACTAAAAATATTGCAGTAATAAGTGGCCCAACATTTGCAGTTGATTTAATTACCAAGATGCCAGCAGGATTGACACTTGCAAGTAAAAGTGAAGAAACAATTAAAAGGGTTAAAGTTGCTCTTCAAAATAAATATATTAAATTAAGAGAAACAAATGATATTATTGGTGTAGAAATTTGTGGTGCAATAAAAAATGTTATAGCATTATCATCTGGAATGTTAGCTGGACTTGGTGCCAATGATTCAACAACAGCAATGCTATTAACTGAAGCGATTCATGATATGAAAGAAATAATTGACGCTTTCGATGGTGATAAAAAAACAGTTTTATCATTTGCTGGTTTTGGAGATTTAATATTAACTTGTACATCTTCTAAAAGCAGAAATTATAGTTTTGGAAGATTAATAGGAGAAGGAAAAAGTAAAAAAGAAATTGAACAATATTTAAAAAATACCACAGTGGAAGGTTATTACACATTAGAATCGATTTATAAATTATTAAAAAATAAAAAAATATCTATTCCAATTATTGATTTAATTTATGAAATTGCGGTAGAAGGAGAAAATCCAAAAAAATTATTAACATTTCTTGTGGAAAAAATATAATTAAAACAATAAAAATTTAGGAGGAAATATGGACAGTTTAAAAAAAGTATTTAGATCTTCAATTGTTTCATCACTAATATTAATGATATTAGGAATATTATTGTTTTTTCAATCAGAATTTACAATAATGGTTATTGCATATGTGATAGGTGCTATTTTAATAGCAATAGGTTCACTAGCTATTGTAAAATTTGTTCAAAATATAAACAATAAGCAAAAAAATGAGCTTGATATTGTATATGGCTTAGGAACAATTATATTAGGAATATTAGTAATTAAAAATCATCAAACAATAGCTAGTATTATTCCATTCGTAATTGGAGTAAGCATTATAATAAATAGTTCTACAAAACTACAGTTTGCTTTTGAGTTAAAAACACAAGAAAATCCACAATGGAAAATGACAATGTTAACTTCAATAATAAGTGTTGCCTGTGGTGTTATTTTGCTTTTTAACCCATTTAAAGGAGCTATATTAATCACGCAGGTAGTTGGAGGATTTATTATCTTATA
>CALVIF010000108.1 GCA_944329395.1 uncultured Bacilli bacterium
GGTTTAGATGTTGCAAAATTAAAAAATAGAAAAGTGTATAAATTAAGAAGAAAACTAGGAATTGTCTTTCAAGACTATCGACTATTACCTAAAATGACAGTTTATGAGAATGTTGCCTTTGCATTAGAAGTAATAGGAGCAAAAAAAGATGAAATTAGAGTTAAAGTCTTAAAGGCTTTGGAAGAAGTAGGCTTAAAAAATAAAATTCACAATTATCCAGATCAACTATCTGGTGGTGAGCAACAGAGAGTAGCAATAGCAAGAGCTATTGTTAATGATCCTAAGCTATTACTATGTGATGAACCTACAGGAAATCTTGATCCAGAAAAAAGTATGGAAGTAATGAAAGTTCTTGATGATATAAACAAAACAAGAGGAACGACTATTATTATGGCAACGCATGATCAACAGATTGTTAATAATATGAAAAAACAAGTCATCATTTTAAAAGATGGACACTTGGTAAATTTTAAAGAGAAAGGAACATATGATAATGAAGCCATTTAGAATGCTAGGGCGTTGTATACGTGACGCTTTTAAAAGTGTAATTAGAAATTTTAGTTTATCATTAGCATCTATATCTTGTATTACAATAACATTAATTATAGTAGCAATTGCTATTATGGCTTCTATAAATGTTGCAAACTTTACTGAATTAATAGAAAAAGATATGACAATAGTTGCTTTTGTAGATAATGAAGCAAACGACGAAGATTTAAAATCAATTAAATCATCAATTGAAAAATTACAAAATATTCAATCTATTGAATTTATTTCTAAAGAAGAAGTAGGCGAAAATATAAAAAAAGAATCAGAAGTATTTGAAGTCGTTATTAATGAATTTGAAAAAGGGGAAAGCCCATTAAAAGATACATATCAAATTAAAGTTAAAAATATTGAAAATATAAAGAAGACAGCAAACGAAATAAAAGAAATTGAAAAAGTATCAGTAGTAAGATATGGCGAGGGAATGGTTGAAAAGCTAGTATCTGCTTTTGACTCAATAAAAAAAGTAACCTATGGTGTTGTTATTGCATTAATAATTGTAACTGTATTTTTAATAATTAATACAATTAAATTGACAATATCAGCAAGAAAAAGAGAAATTGGTATAATGCGACTAGTTGGAGCAAGTAACTTTACAATAAAAACACCATTTATTATTGAAGGTATGTTACTTGGTGTTTTAGGTTCAATAGTTCCAGTAATATTTACTACTTACGGATATTTAGCATTTTATAGACATTTTGATGGCTATTTATATTCACAATTAATACAATTAATTAAACCAGAGCCTTTTATTTATACTACATCATTAATAGTAATAATAATTGGTATTATAGTAGGCATGATTGGTAGTGCGAGTGCCGTAAAGAAATATTTAAAAATCTAATGAATAATAATAAAATTATATGTTCAATAATTATAGTTTCAATATTTGTATCACTAATATCACTACCAATAAATACAAAAGCCAAAACTATAAAAGAATTTGAACGTGAAGTAGAAAAATACACCAAAGAGCTAGAAGAAAAGAAAAATCAAGTAGAAACAAATGAAGAAGAAATATTAAAAATAAAGAAAAGAATTTCCACAATTGAAAATCAAATAGATGAAGCAGAGCTTGAAATAACAAAATTACAAACAGAAATAGACGAAAGTATATTAGAAATAGAACAAAAAAGTGCAGAAAGTAAAAAGATTTTAGAATATTATCAAATATCAAATGGTGATAATATATACTTAGAATATGCATTTGGTGCTACAAGCATTACAGATATGATTTATCGTTTATCAGTTATTGAACAATTAACTGATTATAATGATAAGATTATGAAAGAGTTAGAATCATTGATTGAAAAAAATAAAGAACAACAAGTAAAATTAACTGAAAAACAAGCTGATTTAGAAAAAATGAAAAATGACTTGATTGAAGAAAAACTAAGAATTGATGCTGATAGCGCTGCCATAAAAGATGGTATGCCTGGAATAGAAGAGCAAATAAAAGCAGCAAAGGCGCAGGTTGAATATTATAAAGATTTAGGTTGTGGAGAAAATGAAGATATCCAAGCTTGTCAATATCGAATTGAACAAGAAAATAATACTTCAACATCATTTCCGAGTACTAATGGTTTTTATAGACCAATAGAGCACGGATATATTACTCAATGGTATACAGGTTGTAAATATTTTGATACCAGAATAAATTCTTGTACTGGACATATCGGAATTGATATAGGAAGTTCAGATAAAAGCATTGATGTTTATCCAATCGCACCAGGTTATGTCACAGCAACATACTATGATAATGCTGGAGCTTTAGTAGTAAAAATAAAACATAAATATAATGGAAGATACATTTACTCTACCTATGCTCACCAAAGAACTTTTGCTGTAAGAGTTGGACAATATGTTTCACCATATACTACAATAGGAAAAATGGGATCAACTGGTAATTCTAGTGGTCCCCATGTACATCTTGAAATAACATCATGTGATTGGAAATCGGAAGGTGGAGGTTGCTTCTGGAGAACATACGCTGAATTTAGCACAATGAATCCAGCAAACTACGTTAGCTTCCCATCAAGATGGAGTAATAGATAAAAAACACTGGTTCAATGTCAAATAGTGTTGGTGAAACAAAGACTTATGATAAATGAACTACGTAAGAGGACTAGAAATTAGTTCT
>CALVIF010000109.1 GCA_944329395.1 uncultured Bacilli bacterium
GATAAAAAAATATTAAAATTATATAAAGAAAGCATTAAATACATTGAAAATTTCTTTAAATACGATATTAATAATGGAATTATTAAAGGAACAAATAATTTAATTAAATGTTTAAAAAGAATAGCTTTTGGTTATAGGAAATATGATCATTTTATCGCTAGAATATCATTGATTAAAGGCATTATAAAAGAGTGATTTTCATCACTCTCTATAATCAGTTCATTTATCAAATTTATTGTTCACCAACACTATTTGACAAAGAACCAAGAAAACTAACTCAAGAAGAATTTGCTAAATCTATCAATACAACACAATCTGTTATATCAGAATATGAAAATGGACTATCTCCTATTCAAACTGCATTCTTATACAATATTTGTATTAAATATGAAGTATCAGCAGATTGGCTAATAAAGTAAAAACATAACTATACTTCAGTTTTTTTTCAAAATCTCACGATTTTATTGATAGAGTAAAAGCTGCAATTAATGCAGCTTTCTTTGTTTATTTAAATTATAACTAATTATTTTTTATCTTTATTGTCTAAATCTGCTTTCATCAAACGATAGATAACATTTCCTAATGAATCCATAACAGCATTATAGAAATCTTTGCTTTCAAACAGTTTTTTGTATGATCCGCTACTTTCAGTATATGCTTTAGCTGTCTTATCGCTAAATACTTTAGGGAATATTGATTTAACAAACATATCTTCACTATTAGCTTTAGCTTTTTGCTTAACATCATCATCTTTCAAAATAATATCCATAATATCTCTTACAAGCATATTGTCCGCTTCAGTAAATTGACCAGCGTATAAATCATTTACTTTCTTAATTACTTCATCCAATAATTTTACTTCTGGTGTAACTGCAATTGGAATACCAGAACCTTGAGGTTGAACCATACCTTTACTTTCATCTGACTTTCTTAATGATACACTTCCATCAAATGTTTGTTTCAAATTATAGAATGTAAGTTTTAAATCTCCATCTAAATTAGGTACATCAATTGGATTCTTTGGAAGTAATTTTTCTACATATCTTAAATACATATATATTTTATGTAGTTCCTTATCCCACATAGATGTAATTTGAGTGATATATGAATAGAATTTATTAAAACTTATTACTTGTTTTCTAAAACTTTCCCTATCTTCTATATCCAATTTACTATATAAATCAACAGTTTCTTTTACACAACTTGTTAATCTTCCAAAATCATTTTCATTCTGAGCCCCAGTCTTTAAATATATAGAACAAAACTTTTCAACATTTTCATCAAATATTAAACCATAACTTTTTATCTTTGTTAACTTATCATAAATAACATTTGGATCAGTTTCATGTTCCAATACTGTTACATCATAAAATGGTTTAAAAGCTTCTTGTATTTCTTCAGCAGTATTTACAAAATCTATAACTAAAGTATCATCTTTTCCAGGACATGTTCTATTCAACCTAGATAATGTTTGAACCGCTTTTATATCTTTTAATTTTTTGTCAACAAACATAGTATGTAGCAATGGTTCATCAAAACCTGTTTGATATTTTTCAGCAACTACCAATATATTAAAGTCATCTGAATTAAAATATTCTTTAGTTTGTGATTCACTAATTCTCTTACCATCCTTAGTTTTATTCATATTACTTTCTGTAAACGAATTACCACCATCATTAACTTCACCAGAGAAGGCAATTAAAACATCTAGATCATCATATCCTCTTTCCTCAATATATCTTTTTATTTCAAAGAAATATCTTACTGCATGTAACCTTGATGCAGTAACAAGCATTGCTTTTCCTCTACCGCCAATTTTATGCATTGTAACATTTCTAAATTGTTCTACAATAATTTGAGTTTTTTGAGTAATATTTATTTCGTGTAAACTTTCAAATTTCTTAATTACTCTTGTAGCATAATTTTCTGGCACCTCTATTTTTTCATCAGTGTTTTTAGCTATTTGATATATAGACTTATATGTCATATAATTAGCTAATACATCTAAAATAAAGCCTTCTTCTATAGCTTGTCTCATACTATAAATATGATAAGGTTTAAATGTCCCATCTTCTTGTTTTTCACCAAATAACTCTAGAGTTTTAGATTTTGGAGTGGCAGTAAATGCAAAGAACGAAATGTTTTTTTGATGACCATGACTAGCTAATTCTTCAACAAGTTTATCCTCATAATCTTTTGTATTTTCTTCTTCACGTGCTTCAATTTCAGCGTATTTCTTTAACGCATCATCCTTATCAGCTAAGGCTATCTTTAATTTCTTAGCCGCACTTCCTGTTTGACTTGAATGAGCTTCATCAACTATTACCGCAAACTTTTTGTGTCCCATATCATCTACATCTTTATAAATAACTGGGAATTTTTGTAATGTAGTAATTATTATTCTTTTACCATCATTAATAGCATCTTTCAAATCTTGAGATGTCTTTTCATCATCTATTTTTACAACCACACCTTTTTGGTGTTCAAATTGATATATTGTATCTTGTAATTGTTTATCTAATACTTTTCTATCTGTTACAACAATTATTGAGTTGAATACCGCCTCATCTAAATTATTATGTAATCCAGATAATCTATGTGCTAACCAAGCAATGCTATTTGATTTTCCAGAACCAGCACTATGTTGAATTAAATAGTTTTTACCAACGCCATTCATTCTAACAT
>CALVIF010000110.1 GCA_944329395.1 uncultured Bacilli bacterium
GTAATGTAAAATATAATTTACCTTCTTCATCAGTCACATCTTCAAAAACTAAATTACCTTTAGAATCATATATTGCAAATTTTGCTCCAATTTCGGGTGTCATTATTTCTGTTTTATCAGTTGCATATACTTTAGTAAATTCAAAATTTCTTTTTATAACTTCTTCAAATACATCTAAATTTACAAGTAAAGTATCTTCATCTATTATAAATTCATATTTTTTAGTATCTAAAGTATAACCAGGACTAGGTTTAATTTCCTTTAGATAAAATTTGCCTAATTTTGGTAAATATCCACTTATAGCATATGAATTTTCATCTGTTGTTAAAGTTGTTATTAATTCATCATTATTAGCATCATATACACCATAGACCGCACCTTTTAAGGTAGCTTCTCCTTGTGGATCTATAGAACCATTATCAACATCTTTCTTTATTATTTCTACTCTACCACCTACTACTTTTAAATTAATTTTATAAGATATTGGATCATAAGATCCTACTCTCATTACATCTTGTGTATTTTCTTTAAAATATACTATTGGTGGCGAGTTATATTTAGAATCTGATTTAGTTAATGTAATCTCTGCATTTCCAACACCTGTTGCTGTTATGTTTAATGAATTACCACTAATATTTGCACTTACATTTGATTGATTTGATACTTTAAAATTATTTAATACACCGTTACTATCATTTAAAGTAATAGTATTTCCTAATGGTATTGTTATATCAGAAGTATTAAAATTTGGTATTTTATAATGATTAGCAACTAAATTTTCAATTTCTTGTATTTCTGAAGCAAAAAGACTATCATTTCTTGTACCATTTAAAGTATTGGTGAAATATATATCACTATTAGGTTCTGCTGTTCTCCAAATTAAAACTTGTGTTATAGCATACCATTTTTGTGAGTTATGATTTCCATAACCATACCCGTAATATGCAAGTAAACTAATCCTATTCCATTGTTCTTTGGTCATATTTAAATATACTTCATAGTCTTCTCTTGCTATATTATAAATGTAATTATTATCAATTGTTACAAAAGGTTGCAAACAATAAACAAAAGCATTATCTTCACTTCTTCTTATAAATTGCCCTTGTTGATATTTAGCATACCCATCTGATCTTACTTTTTTTATGTAAACATTACTTATATATTCACTAGGCCATATTGCTTCTCCAATATATTGTTCTGCTTTTACTGTTGTAGTATCTACCATTGCAAGAATACCAGTTAACAAAACTGATATAAAAAACAATATTTTTTTATGCATAATTCCTCCCTATAATTTTTTCAAAAAAAAGAACCCTTATTAGGGTTGTAATTCAAAATATTCAAAATCTTCACCAAGATATTTTCCAGAATAACTAAGCACATTAGTACATCTATAGCCACCGCTATGAGTTTTAATATATTCTTCACCATAATTTTGACATTTTGTTAAACATTCAGTTTCGTTATTACATTTTTTATCATCAGTTAAATTAATACCAAAATCAACATTTTGCCAATTCCAAGCTGGAGAATTGTAAAATTCATACTCACTTATTCCTAATTTTTCCCATTCAGTCTTTTCTACCACTGATGTATTATTATCAGGCTGAGCTGGAGTTTTATTTGATTCTTCTTTTTCTGCATTTATGGTTGATGAAGTATCATTTGTTTCAACTTTTGTGTTATTTTTATAATCAGTTTTATCTTCTTTTGAAGAATCTTTTTCTTCATCAACTTTTTCTAATTCTTCTGGTTCTTTTTCTTGTATAGATTCTTTATCCTTTTCTTTTTCTTGCACTACATTATCATTGGCATTTTCTATTTTTAATTCTCTATTACCTATTTTCATAATGAAAACACCAGAAATCAATCCAATAGACATAACAATTAAGACTATCATAAGTAATTTCTTTTTCACAAAATCACTTCTTCCTATGTACAATATAACATAAAAAATAAAATAGCCAAAATCATTATTAGAGTTAATAAATCATTGGAATCACCGCCTTTAAGCCAAAATAAAAAGTCTATTATTTATAGACCTCTAAATCAAACCATTTGGCAACTTTAATATAGCAACTTTTTTTAACGTTTAAAACACTTTTATGAGTAAGAGACATATATACTTCTAAGTCTTCATTTGAACACTTTTCAAATATGTATCTTTTTAAACAAATTTTTTCTTGTTTAGTTAATTCATCAATATACAAATTTATTATTTCATCTATTGCATCAGTATACTGTTGCATTTTTATTATTTGTTCAACTTTATCACCAGTTGGATCACTAACACCACCTGAATATATACCCAGATTATCAAAAGCTAATGAACACTTAGTTCTCTTCCTAATAATTTCTTGTTTCGATTTATAATCTAAATATTTAACAAAAAAATTATTCAAATTATCTCTAGTTTTATCATAATCAAATAAATCCACATCCTTTTGTTTTAATAATTCTGCCATATTAAACCTCCCATTATATAAAAAGAGAGAATTAGGGGATAAAAATCCTCTAATTCTCTCCAACAAGTGTATAAGCCAGTTTGATTTTTGGTTTACTGCAATTATAAGTCTTTGGTTTTGAACGGTTGTTACAATCCATAGTTATCATCTCCGAAACGCTGTGCATCTATACTCCTCAAAAAATTATTGTATTATATTCTAT
>CALVIF010000111.1 GCA_944329395.1 uncultured Bacilli bacterium
TTTGCTTATCTTCTTGGAAAAAAATTAGTTGATGACGATGTTATATATGCAGAGGTTAGATTTTGTCCATTATTTCATATTGAGAAAAATCCAATAGAAAAGGTTGTTGAAGCTATTATTAAGGGATTTGGAAAGTTTTCACAAATTAAAGTCAATTTGATTTTTTGTATGATGCGACATTTTTCATTAGAAGAAAATAGAAAAATAATTTATTTAACTAAGAAATTTTTGGGTAAAGGTGTTGTTGGAATTGATTTAGCTGGTGATGAGGCAAAATATAAAACAGAGAATTTTAAGTGTTTATTTGAAGAGATTAAAGACAATAATATTCCTTTTACTATTCATGCAGGTGAAGCTGATTCATATGATAGTGTTGCTAGTGCTATTAGTTTTGGTGCTAAAAGAATTGGGCATGGTGTTAGGAGCGTTGAATCAAAAGAAGTTATTAATAAATTAATCTCCAATAATATTACATTAGAAATATGCCCTACAAGTAACCTTAATACTGGAATTATAAATGATATAAGTAATCACCCAATAAAAGCTTTAGTTGATGCAGGAGTTTTGGTGACAATAAATACAGATAATAGAACTGTTTCAAATACTAGTTTATGTAGAGAATATGATATTCTTAAACAAGAGTTCGACTTTACTGATGATGATTTTTTAAAATTTAATTTAAATGCAATAAATTGTGCTTTTATAGATGATATGGAAAAAGAAGAATTAAAGAAGAAATTACTTAATTAAAATGGAGTAAAATATGAATATATTAAAAAATTGTAGGCTGTGTCCTAGAAATTGTGGAATTAATAGATACGAAAAAGTTGGCTTTTGTGGAGCCAATAATAAAATTAAATTAGCATATTATAGTCTTCATAAATGGGAAGAACCGGTTATTTCTGGAAGTTGTGGTAGTGGAACAATATTTTTTTCACATTGTAATTTAAAATGTATATTTTGTCAAAATAAGAAAATTAGTACAAATGCTTATGGCAAAGAAATAACTATTAAGCGTCTTTCTGAAATAATGTTAGAATTACAAAGAATGGGAGCTCATAACATAAATCTTGTTACTCCGACACACTATGTTCCACAAATTGTTAGTTGTTTACATAAAATTAAAAATAAAGATTTAAAAATTCCTGTTGTTTACAATACAAGTAGTTATGAAAATGCTGAGACAATTAGAATGCTTAAAGGTTATGTTGATATTTATTTGGCTGATTTAAAATATTATGATGATAATTTAGCAAAGAAATATTCTAATTGTAATAATTATTTTAAATATGCATCTATTGCTATTGATGAAATGTATAGGCAAGTTGGAAAAGTTTATATTAAAGATAATTTAATGAAACGGGGGATTATTGTTAGGGTTTTAGTTTTACCAGGACATGTTGATGATGCTGTTAAAATAATTGATTATTTGCATAAAAAATATAATAATAATATAATAATTAGTATAATGAATCAATATACTCCTCTTGATAATTTAGAGTATGAAAACTTAAATAGAAAACTTAGTGATGAAGAATATGATTATATAATTAATTATGCTTTAGATTTAGGTGTTACTAATGCTTTTATTCAAGAAGGGGATACACAAGAGGAAAGTTTTATTCCAAATTTTGATTGTTCTATAGTTTAGGAGGTTATTATGAAAGATTTTAGAATTAATCCAGATAAAAAATATGTTTCCATTATTATGGAAGGATTACAAAAAAAAGATGGACATTGTCCTTGCAGAGTAAATGTAGATGATACAACATTGTGTCCATGTGATGAGTTTGTTAAAGATGGAATATGTAAATGCAAATTGTTTATTCCAATTGAAGAAAAAAAATAATTGTATTATATGTATTGTTAAAAATAGCTAAAAAATGCTATTTTTTTAATTTTGTTTTTGTAATTATTAATTTTATGATAGAATGATTATTGTGGAGGTAGTTTATGAAAAAATTTATTTTATTGTTTATAGTTATGATATCATTTTTTTCAATACCATTTGCAGTTTTTGCTGATGATGGAGAAAGTGAAGATGAAAAAATAGAAGAAAAGGATAAAGAAGTTAAAGTTTATTTCTTTCACGGAGATGGTTGTCCTCATTGTGCTGAAGCAAAAGAATTTTTTGATAGCATAGAAGAGGAATATGGTGATTTATTTGAATTAATTTCATATGAAACATGGAAAAATGACGATAATGCTGAAGGATTACAAAAAATCGGAGAAATGCGTGAAGAAAAAATTGAAGGCGTACCATATATTTTGATTGGTAATAAGTCATGGCCTGGATATATAGAAGATTTTAATGATGATATTATAGAAGCAATCAAAGAAGAATATGAAGTTGAAGTAGATGAACGTTATGATATAATGGAGTTAATTGATTATGACTTTGTTAGAGATGGAGATAGTCATCAAGTTGAGGATAAAGATTATTCTAATGACGTTATTATTTTAATCTTAATTTTAATTGTAGGAGCTGGAATAGTTTCTGGAGTTGCTTTTGCACGAAAGAAAACTGTGTAAATTATACTTTATATTTTTTTTATAGATAATTTGTCAAATTAAGTGCAACATTGATTAATATATTCATTAATTAACTCATTTGGTGTT
>CALVIF010000112.1 GCA_944329395.1 uncultured Bacilli bacterium
TATATAATCTTCCTTACCTCCGAATGCATCGCCATCTTCATTAATTTGATATATATTTTGATTTTTAGTTGTTGCTATCCATTTACCTTTTAATAAGTCATTGGTACCACATCATGTTACACTAATTAATAGACTTACAAATAACAAACATAAAAATATTTTTTTCATTTTCATTTCTCCTAATTTATAATCATTTATTAAACATTGGTTCTTGTATTTGTTCTAAACCTATTTTATCTGTTTCTTTAACACCTACAATAGTTGAATTTTTAAAAATATCTTCTATCTCATCTTTTATATTAGTCACATCTTCATTAATCATAAACTCAAATTCATAGGTTTTATTTTTTTCTAATGTTATATCCCATAAGTTATTTATTATAACTGTTTTTGTTTCTCCTTGAAATTCACTAAGTTCTACTTTAAAAGAATTTCCATAAGAAACTGGTATTCCATCTTCATCATATTGTTGTTCAGTATATTTTGATATATATTTTACCATATAAGTCCTTATAAAAGTATAATTGTTATCTTTACAAAAGTTTTGTTTAAACTTCATATTATTATTTCCAATATAAATATCTTTATTGCCATCTAATGTATTACATTTAATTAAAGTTATATCTCCTTTATAAATTTGAGTGCCACCATCCATTAAAGTATCTTCTAGATTTAACGTGCCTATTATTTCGTTTATAGCATTTTTATTATCTTCAATGTAACTTTTTAATTCTGTTTTTTTATCTTTTATTTCAATAGTTGTATTTTCAAGACAATAAGTATAAATATTTCCATCGTCTTTTGATAAAAGCAACTTAGGCTTAGTACATTCATTTTGATTTTTATATTCAATATTAAAATCATTTTTCAAGTTACAACCAGTAATTACTAATAGCATAATTCCACATAGTAAAATAGTTAACACTATCTTTTTCATAAACATCCCTCCATCTCAACAACTTATTATTTATTTTGTATTTAAATAATTATATCACAAAAAACAAAAACTAAATTAGGTTTGTTTCTATTCTTTGAAAAACTTATCTATTCTAACACGAAGTATTATAGATAATTTATAAAAAGTCATAATATAGATTTTGTTACGATCATTGGCTAACTCAATTTATTTTAACATATTAACTAACAAATCAAATTTTTTGCTAAACTCATAACTCTTATACCTTTTTCAAATCTATACTTTTTAATGTTTTGAGTTTAGCTGGATGTAAGAACATACAATATAGTAATTAAAACAATTATTGGCATAAACAAGAAACAATTTTTCTCATCAATAAGATAATTTTTTTTAAATTATAAAAATATTTTTTACACTCAAAGCCAATAATATAAAATCACAATCATTTTATAAATATATTTTAGCTTTAACAAAATATTTAACCAACACTATGTATTTTGATGCAAACATCAAAATAACATCGTAAATTAAGAACTTCACTAACCAATTCTTTGGTAAACAAAAAAAATCTATCTTTCGATAGATTTATATATCAAACTCGGTAATTGTTCCGAGCAGATTTCACTATGGAGCGAATAGCATACAAGTTGCGAACTTTGTTCTCTTTCTATAAATAATTATATATTATTTAAATTATTATTTCAATATTTTTAGGTGCTTGCCATATGAATTTGCCTATTTATTATTTTTATGATATTATGTAAACAAAGGAGGAAAAATATGGAGAAAAATATGAAAAAAATTGGTATTGTATCAAAATTGGATATTTCAGGTCCAGGTACACGTAACATTATTTATAAAGATCCAAATATTGACGGTGTAATTTATACTAATTATTTAGAAGTTACTACTTTTGAACTAAGTCATAATCAACCTCACTCTCCAGATTTTAATCATAAAAATTTTTATTATTTAGGTCAATTAGTGGAATATGATGAAGAAGATAATACAATCGTTGAAATAGATCCATTTGTAGGATTAAATAGGGAACAATTAAATGACATTCAACAAATATTAAAAATATACACGGAAAGATTGAATGAATTAAAAAGTAAAGATTTACTTAAAGATTGTTTTGATTTAAATGAAATTAAATTAAGAATGAAAAAGATTCAAGAAAGATCATTAGAACAAGTTAATGTTGAATTGATTATTAATAGTATTATGAAACAATTACTACTTATAAAACAATTTACTCCTAATATTAATACATCTTCTAGCAACTTTAAAAAGTAGTTATTGTAATATGGTTTATATTATTTAAATAAATTTTTAATAATTAATTTTTAAAAAGGGCCTGGGATTTCCCATAATAGAATTTGTGCGGGAGTATAAATTCAGTGCTGGCTAGACAATTAAATTACTCCCATACTAGACAAAATATAAAAAGAGGATAAATTATTTTTATAATTTTTTCCTCTTTTTTGATAATTATTTATATAAAAATAAATTCATTTAATATAATCTCTTCAGCCATATTTTTGTAATTATTCATAAGTTTTGACCATTCTATATGATTAATTTCTTTATTTTTTTCAGATAG
>CALVIF010000113.1 GCA_944329395.1 uncultured Bacilli bacterium
ATAAATTAGTGTAGTTGCTCCAGCATGGCTAGTTACATTTCTAAATCCAATTATTTTCTGCTCATAATCATAAATTATCTGTGCTTTTTTTTCAGTGATGCTTTTTGTTTCTTCATTTTGCAGATTGTTAACATTGTCTTTTTTTACAAGTTTTTTAATGTATTCAACTTCTTTGTAGCTATTAGAATGATTTATTAGATATTTAATACCTTCTAAATTTGATGTAAAATTATATATTCCTAAATTTACAAGTTGATATAAAAAGTCTGCTGTACATAAATTTGTGTTTTCTGGCATATAAAAGATTATTTTATCTGCTTCGATACCTGATATTAATTTTTTATAACTATTAATATCTTCATAATCTTTTAAGGCTGTAACATCTAGTATTATTTTATTGTAGAAGAATGTTTTAAACATTTCTACTAATACACTTGCTTCGTAGCAACCTACAACATTTTTTATTATATCAATATCTAATTTATTTAATTGATTTTCTTGCTTATTTCCAATAATAATATTCATCTTATCACCTTGTTGTTTCTATAACCTTTGTCGTTCCAGTTACTTGAAAAACTTTCAAATAAGGCATAATTTTATTTATTATGGGTATATCAATATAAATTACTGTAACGACTTTATAGTATACTTTATTTCCCCCTTCTAATACTATTGAGGGATCTGTGTTGCTACTTGCATCTATTTTTTGAATACAGTAACCATTTCTGCATGTATCATAGCCTTCAATTTTAAAATTATTTTCAATGCTATAACCAATTTCACGCATATAATTTGTTATTGCTTGATCACATGCTCCGTTTATAACAGAGCAATTCCCTTCATATTGTTCAATCGCGGTGATAATTTTGTTTTTCACACGGAATGCTTTAGTATAGTTTACATTGAATGCTAAATATCCACTTACTATTACTAAAAATACAACTATGATAACTATATTTACAATTCCTCCAAATGCATCACGCATCTATATCACCCCTTTTTATCGTTTTTTATCTTTGCTGAACAATCATTCCACCAGAAATGTTACTCCATTGTGAATTAATCGAATTTTGAATATTTGGCCACATTAACCAAAAAAATCCCATTACTGCTGCTATAGCAATAATTGTAATAACTGTTAAATTTAATTCTCCTGTTGCTGCTTTCACTTTGACATCTCCTTTCTATTGTTTATTTGATTATATCAAATTTCTTTGCTATTAACAATATTTTGTATATTGTTTTACATTGTAAACATCATCATCATCGAAATTAAAATAATTAACATAACACCAATTCCTGTTACAACAAGCATAACCATTGTCTGATTTTCCATATAGCCTAGTCTTTCTTTATACTTTGTTTCTCTTGCTTTGTGTTGTAAATTAGAAACGGTTCTTGAAAACATTAATAATCTCTCTTGCTTTTTTTCTTGTGAACCAATACCCAAACGATATAGTAGACGCATCATACGCATTGAATCTCTTACTGGATACGTATTAGCAAATTCCATATACGGATCAATTGTTGAATCACCTGAATTTATTTTATCAATTAAGATTCTTAATCCCGGTTTAAAAATATCAGGGGCATCATCTATTGATTTACCCAAGGCAACTGGTACAGTATAATGCTGTATCAAAATTTCTAAACTCTTTAA
Organism: uncultured Bacilli bacterium; assembly: GCA_944329395.1. Classification (GTDB taxonomy): domain Bacteria; phylum Bacillota_I; class Bacilli_A; order RF39; family UBA660; genus CAG-877. Next base: position 1,661 of record CALVIF010000113.1, read on the forward strand.
ATAGTATGGTAACATTATATCTATTTCGTGAAGATGGGATTTATAAAATCTTTTTAATTGCATATATGGCATTTTAAAAATTAATACTGCAATTAAAACTGATAAAACTAAGTTTAGAAAAAACTGAGAGTTAAATAAGCTTCCACTGCTTGAACCACTTATTGTAAAAACTAATACTATGAAAAACATTATAATTGCGTATGTTGCTCTTTTTAAATATAATTGATCAGCATCGGCATCTTCACCATATTTTGCATATACTAAGAATGTATAATCTTCTTCTCTAAATATTTGAAGATATTTTTCATTATCTATTAAAAACTTTTTCTTATCAATTGTATTGTTGTAAAAAAAGATTCCTAATATTATTGCTCCTACTATTAATGCTTCCATATTATTCAGCTCCTACATTTTCATTATAGTATTTTTCTCCTTTTAATAGGAAATATGTATTTATTATTAATACTCCATGTAATAAGAGTTTTACATACCATCGTTCAAGAAGTATCAAGTAAGTTTCTCTTCCTAATAGATATTGAACCAACATAACCATTAAATATAACATAATACCAAATTGCACAAATGATTTATGGAAAGATGCTCTTTCAATTCGATCACGATATACACTTTCTACTAGCATATCGATATCTAACTGCATATTGTCTAGTGAGTCAGCCGAATTTCTTGCACCTTCTTTTGTAATTTGTAAAAATAATTGATGCATGTTTTTTACAATGTAATATGGGTAAATTTTACTCATATAATCAAGGGACTCATCAATTGCCCCATTTTTATATGCTAATTCAATCATATAATCAACATCTTTTTTTACTGGATCTTCTAATAT
>CALVIF010000114.1 GCA_944329395.1 uncultured Bacilli bacterium
TACTATAGCATATGTTTATAAGAATTACAAGTATAAAAATCAAAAAAAATAACCACTAAAACCAAACAAAGAAAAAGAAAGGAAAAAGGAAAGGTTTTAATGGTTATTTGTTGGTGGGCCTTCAGGGACTCGAACCCCGGACCAGTCGGTTATGAGCCGACCGCTCTGACCAACTGAGCTAAAGGCCCAAGTGGTCGGGGTGACAGGATTTGAACCTGCGACCCTCTGGTCCCAAACCAGATACGCTACCAAACTGCGCTACACCCCGAAATTGTATCTTGGCAGAACTATTTTTCTTTAATAGCATGTTCACTTACTACCTACTTCCTTCTACTAAGGCGATTTCAAAAATGAAAGGAATTTTTAGTATTTGTCCATCCGATTTTTTGCTTTAGGGACCTTTTACTCAATAGGCCACATAGTCTAAGGACCGCATATTACCCCAATTTAACGTCTAGAGCCATTACCGACGGAGTTACCAAGATACGACCGAAAATAGCTATCACAGATAAGAGATCATTACTTATCCAACTTAGGCTGACCTGCAATATAAAATAATGTGGTTTCAACCAATTCTGAAAGTTCTCGCCTCAATACCCTTAAAAGGCACTATTCCCTACACACCGTATCATCAGTTAATTCAACCAGACAAGCTACACTTAGCAGTAACCGCTTCCCTACATTTGAGAAATCCTTTTATAATTTTCCTTAAAAGAATTTAACACCAAACTTTCAGGCGCCAAAATATTATTCAATTATATAGGTACAATTTCTTTATCATAATACCCCACAACCGGGTTATTATTAATAATTAGAGACGGAATCGAACCATCTTATATAGGTCAATAACTCCTATATAGGTACCAACCCTTAATTATTCACCAATCAGACCACACAATAAATCCAATTGATGCCCATACCTGGCGGAAAGTGAGGGATTTGAACCCCCGGTCCCATTTCTGGGATCACTGGATTTCAAGTCCAGCTCCTTAAACCAAACTCGGACAACTTTCCATCTGGTGTGCCATAAAGTCGGACACATTCTACACATTCTGTTATCGTCTACATTTGTTCTGAAGTTTATGTTTCTTTTATGATGTGTTAAAACTTGTAAAACGTTCCATCTTGGTGCGAATGGCGGGATTTGAACCCGCAAGACTTTCGCCGACAGATTTTAAATCTGTTGTGTATGCCGTTCCACCACATTCGCAAATTAATTTGTACTTTTATCTATTTTATTTTCAATGTCCACATATTCTATTATACCATTTATCGTTTGGTTATACAACCAAATTTAAACTTTTTTGGTACCCCAAAATGGATTTGAACCCTTACTGCATAGGACATCTCCTCTACCAATTGGACCACCGGGGCAAGTTATGGTTTTAAGTTAATATAACCGGGAAGTCAAGCTATATAACAGGATTACCAAAAACCTTATGTTCCGGAAACGCTTTGATTTTAAGCCCAAGACAAAATGTACTCCAGGCAAGGTATATGTCAGCACGAACAGTCTGCCCAAGGTAAATGACAAGACCCTGTTTACATCGGGGCGGCTTGTGCTGATCCCCCGAAAAATGCTCTACGTTTCCTGTGCCACTTATTTTTAAAAGGCATTTGCACCTCGCCATTGGCTGGGGTACCTGGATTTGAACCAGGGGTGTAGGAGTCAAAGTCCTATGCCTTTACCACTTGGCCATACCCCATTGTATGAGTTATTATACCATTAATTTAATATCAACCCAACCATTTCTACCTCTCATATAACATTTCCTTTATGAAAAAATATTATAATATATGTTTAAAAATATGTCAAGTATTAAAACAAAAATTTTCCAAAAATTTCTTTTTTATTCCATGGGCAGTCTTGTAGTACCAAATTAGAATACCTGTCTTTATTTAACTTGCATTCCCATTTTGGTACGATGTATTTCTCAACATAATTTATATCCAAAAATTTATATCCAAAATTTGTGAGACCAGAATCTACTAACTTATCATATATACTGGATGTTATTGGAGTTTCACGCCACACTCTTTCATCATACTTTATAGCTTTTAAGATATTATAGATTAATGTGCAATAATAATACTGCAAAGTTTCCAGCACCGGAAATTCTTTGGACAATTTCTGTAACTGAGACCTTGAAAAGCTAAAACCCATATTACGTATATACACATGAATAAAAACATTTAAATCACTTGTAAGATTTCTTTGTATATACAATTCCTGGTGCTGCAACACCCCAACTATTGAATGGTTAAAAGAATGTAATAAACTTATTGGGGTTATGTCTTTTGTAACATCAAGCATGGAACCGGGTCTAGACAATAGATGATACCCATGTTTCATCAATAATCCGATTCTTTTTGCCAGAATTACTAATTTCGTATAAAAAATATCTTCTTCATGGTAGAAAAATCTATCATCAAATGTAATTTGATTAGACTTTAGAAATACACTTTTATATAAAATCGATTTAAATTGTATAATGTATTTAGAAGGAGGATTTAAAATAAAGGAATTTTGGAATTCACTGGGCACCTCATATTCATATTTTCCCTCATAAGAATCCTTTGTTATAATAAAATCTAATCCATTACTTTCACATAAACCAACACATAGCTCAAAAATATCAGGGTTTTCAAAAGGAATAATGTCATCTGAATCCATAAACCATATATAGGGTGATTTACTTTGTTTGAGACCAACATTTCTGGAATAACCAGGCCCTTTATTCGAATTATTACAGATAACATTAAATGCCCGAAATGTTTTAATTATATCAAATTCAGGTTCAGATAAAAATAAATCAATACAATTCCTATCAACATCATCATTTATCAATATTATATTTAATTGATTATGAATTGTTTGGTTTTGTAGTGATTTAAGACAATTTAAAAAATATGTTCTAGGGGTTCTGTAAAATGGTATAATAACATCTATCATACAATACCTCTATTAAAAAAGGAAAGAAAGTCCTTTCCTTATACATGGCACCCCGGAGGCGACTCGAACGCCTGACACATGGCTTAGAAGGCCATTGCTCTATCCAACTGAGCTACCGGGGCATATTAAGGGTTCCATTCTTATTTCAATCCATGCTCCCCACTATGGAGCGACATAGGGGATTTGAACCCCCAACTCCTGCTTGGAAGGCAGGAATGTTACCATTACACCAATGTCGCATTAATGTGGGTGATATAGGACTGACAATGAAGATAATTTGGAAACCAGCCTTTTAGGTTTTACAAGGATTGTTTACTGCATAAAGCCCTTATTCTTCACTACCGGCCAAATAGTTACTTATTTTTGGCTTAT
>CALVIF010000115.1 GCA_944329395.1 uncultured Bacilli bacterium
TTTTACATTTTTCGTTATATGACTTCCGTCAGTTTGATCAATATCAATTTTTACTGAACCATCTGGTTGTGGTGTTTTAGTTGTTACTTTTGTACCAGTAAATTTTGTATTGCCGTTCGGATCTAAAGAAGTTGAAGTTACTTCTATCTTTTCTACACCATTTGAATCAGTAAATGTTTTTGTAGTTGTTCTAGTCCTATCACCTTTAGTACCAACTCTTGTTTTTTCAACAATTTTTTCACCATTTGGACCGGTTCCACTTACTTCTTCAATCGAAGTTTTTCTACCATAATTATCGGTAATTTCACTAATCTTTTTAGTATTTGGATCTAAGTTCGGATCAGATGGCGGTAAGCTTCCAGGTTGTCTAGTATTAGATGAATTACTTGGGTTACTTGGGTTACTTGGATTGTTTGAATTTCCACTAGTACCACCCTTTGATTTTATATCATCAGGAAGTGAAGATGCATCCAAATCCTTAAATTCGTTGTTCAACCTATCATATGGAGATATGACATCATCTTTATTTTTGCTTGTAAAATCGTATGCACTATTGTCATCTACTAAACAATCTGGAAGCTTTCCAGAACCTTTTGCTTTAGCATAAGCTTCCGCTTGGTCAGCAACCAAATCATTGAAATCATCCCCGTATCTTCCAATTTCAGCAAGTTGCTCTTGTAATGCGTTTGCATATTTAACATCTCCTGTTTCTTTTAATTGTTTAGCATAATATGCAGCTTTGTTTTGAGCTTCAGCTAATTTATTTGGTAAATTTGTTTTTATTTCCATGCCACCAGAACCATTTCCATATTTATTAGACAATACAGAAAGCGCATCCAAGTATTCGTCACTACCTAATTCTCCATTACGGATAATTGATTGAGCTTGAGAAAATGACATATTAGCATTTGAATCTTTTCCGTAGAATCCAAGATTTATATCGTCGTATTTTGCCTTTGCAAATTGTGTTGATATTACGTCTCCATTTGCATTTAATTGTTCAAATTTAATACTTCCATCTGGATATTCTATTGACCTATAACCACTATTTCCTTCAGTAGTCAATATAATTTTTTCACCATTTGGTCCTTTTCCCTCTGTAATTTTGATTCCGTCTTCAGAAGAAATTACCTTTTCGTCAAATATTTGTTTAGGTGTTTCAGGTATGTCATCTGGTACATAAGTTTTTGGATTAATTGTTTTTCCAGTTGCATCTTCGTATTTAGTAATTGGCACTCCATCTTTTGGTGTCTCTACTATTTTACACGTATTATCTGGATATTTTATTCTTTCAATTTGATTTCCAGCTGCATCAATATCAATTTCACTATATTTTCCATTAGGATCATATGCTTGAATATTTTTACTATTATCTGGCTTTGTAATTTCTACTATTTTACCGTTACCATTTTCAGTTACTACTTTTGAAGAACCATCAGCTAATTGTTCTGTTGATATCTTATTCGTAACATTTCCATCAACATCTTTATGTGTAGTAATTGAAGGACCATCCTTTGGAGTTTCTATTTCAATTCTTGTTCCATCAGCATTTTCTATTATCTCGAACTTATTACCATTTGCATCAATATCGATTGATTGAAGTTGTTTTCCATCTGGCGAAGTTACCTCTATACGTCTGCTTCTATCTGGATTAATAATCTCTTCTATTGTTCCTTTTGTTGTTGTTGTTGTTTTTGCTACTGGTTTATTATCTTTATATTCTGTTCTAAGTTTATTACCATTTTTGTCTATGCTTTCAGCCCATCCATTACCATCTTTATCGATAGCCGACTCAAAATGTTTGCCATCTGCTGCTTGAGCTTCAACATGTTTTGTACCATTGGCATCAACACCCTCAAAAAGATCTCCTGCACTATTTTTTAAAGTTCCGTTAGTGTTTGTTGAAATTTCTTGATTTACCTTTGGAGCACTTGGACTTGTGTTTTGTGCTCCTTGATTTGCCTTTGGAGCACTTGGACTTGCGTTTTGTGCTCCTTGATTTACATTTGAAGCGCTTGGATTTACATTTTGCGCTCCTTGATTTATACTCGATGCACTTGGTGCGTAACCCTTTGCTTGCGGGGTATTATTTGTAGACTTAACTGTATACTTATCTTTTATATCACCTTGACTTAAGTTTCCTTTTTTCAATCCTTTCAAATCTTTAGCAAAATCATCATCAATTTTTTGCAAAGCTTCTTTACCGGCCTTATTTGCAGATGTTAATACATCATATTTAATCGAATTACTTGCTGCTTCTTTACCGATTTTTTGAATTTCTGAAACTGATAATTTTCTTCCTTGAGCTGCTGCTTCATTTATTGCATTTTGCATAGCGGTTGATGCCTGAGCAGTTGCTTTATCTAAAGATTGGCCACCAAATAATTTATCAAATTTCTTTGCTGCTTTATCAGACATACTAGTAGCTAACCCATCAGTTAATTTTTCTTTTACTGCACCTGTTAATGCTTTATCAGCCGCTTGAGATACACTTTGATCACTTAAAATTTGATGTTTAGCTATGTTAACTTGATTGTCTAATCCGCCTGTTGCTTCATCTAATATTTGTTTACGCCCAGTTTCTAATAATTCCTGGCTATTTGCAGTCTTCCATGATATTTCATTATCAATTGCAGCTTTGTTCCTAGTAAGATAGTCATTTTGATTTGCAATTCTTTTTGCATTAGCATCATAATCCATTTTTCTTAATTGATTATTTATTATTTCATCTTTTAGTTCAGAAGTAGTCGCATTACTTAGTGCTGAACCTCTTCTTGCAGCTTCTTGCGCTGCTTCTGGTGTCAATTGGCCGCCTGCTCTTGTTGTAACATCTTCTGTTATTGTTTTCTTTGCTAAATCTCTTAAATCGGCATCAGACATATTATCCATTACTTTATTTAATTTATC